>JBDRFJ010000085.1:0-62046 GCA_043818915.1 Pseudomonadota bacterium
GACAAAACATATACGTAATTGGAACCCAGTGCATCAAG
The DNA here is from genome assembly GCA_043818915.1 of Pseudomonadota bacterium. Classification (GTDB taxonomy): domain Bacteria; phylum Desulfobacterota; class Desulfobacteria; order Desulfobacterales. The sequence goes on from JBDRFJ010000085.1 coordinate 39, forward strand.
TTTGGCTGAATCCTGAAAAAAAAGACGAAACCAGCCAGATGCACTGTTTAAAAAAGGCGGCCTAAGCTATGGCTCAGGTGACAACTCCCTTGACATCCGCCGCGGGGCAAGCTCTTTACAAACGATTTAAAGAGCATGCAGAGAGCATTCGGCAGTCATCTAATATCGAGATCAAAGATTTTCAATGCCGTTATCTTGTTGTGGATGATATATGGATTCCATTAGGGGAAGCCCTTCTGATAGCAAAATTTTCACCTATCTGGAATAAAATCATAGATGGTTTTGGCAACCATGATCCTGGAAAGGGACGCTATAAGCAGTTACGTTCACGCTGGGATACACTTCATCCGGGCCGTTCAGGGTCGCATAAATGTCAAGAGCGCGGGGAAACCGTGAAACAAATTGAGGGCGAGCTTGCAGCTTACTTTAAAGCTATTTAGAGAAACACGAAACATGACAAAATCAATGCATTGCCCAACCAGGCGATGCACATTGACCGCAAGGGGCGCGGGCTTATTGCCTGTTGCTCCTTTTGTGTTTTCGGTGCTTGTTGAATAGCGTGTCATTCCCTTGCGGCAAGTGAGCTTTTCGTTGGCTTCCAGGAATTGATCAATGCATGGACATCGAGTAATTGAAGATCTATTCCATTTAAAAAAAAACAATGTCGTCAGAGATACTGCTTTCAATCAGGGAATTGACGTATTAATTAAATCCATAAAAGAGGCCCAGCATTTTTATTTAGGATCCTTCCAAGAATTTATAATCCCCCTGAAAAATATATTTGATAATAAATCAAGAGTGTTTTTTGGAGAATGCGGAGAGCATGTCCGTTTACCATATAAAACCTGCTGGTTTGAGTTTCAAAACATTGCTCCTGATACACCTATACAAGAAGATGTTCCGAAGCGTGGAATGCTAGTAACAGAGATGGGTGAAGATCTCATCTGGGTATGGATCGTTAATTGGGCAAAGCTATACAAAAAATGGACCGTGAACCCTCAGCAGTATTTTATTACGATAGGTAAAACTGTAATGGTTCAGTAAAATTGTATTCATATAAAGATAATAAAATTCAGTTAATTGATTTTGATCAAAAAAAATATAAAGTAGAAAGGTTTATGAAATTGTTTAATAGCTTAAGTCTTTATGAGCAAGAAAAAATATTGAAAATACGGAAATAGGCGGAAATTAATTGTTACTATATTAGAGAGATCAGAGGAAATAAAGCAATCTTTATTTTGAGGTAAAAAAATGAGCTTAATTTCTTCCTTTACAAAGCTGTCAGGATGGTATCGTATAGGGATTGTCGTTTCAATTATATGGATCATTGTTGCCTTAATTGCTACTGACCCTTGGACACATCTCGGTAGGAGGGGCGGAAGTTATAACAATTGGGATGTTTTCCTTTTAGTTGGTATTTTGCCAGTTGTAGCCCTATGGGGTTTTGTATGGATAAGGCACGGTTTTAATAAAGACAAAATTGAATCCAATAAATAGTAAAATAAATCAAATAAACTCACATACCAGTTCACCTGACTGTCAAAACTGCCGCCGCTTCGCTCTGGCAGTTTGCCGATAGGTGGCTGGCGGCGTCAACTATTTATCATAAGGGTTCATCAAAATGAGGAAGAAACGATATGATCCTTACGAGCGGCAAAGACAGAGGCGTTATGACTTATTTAGTAGAGCGCCGAAGTTGAAGGACAAGTATCCCCACCTGAATGCACTAAGCATTCAAATGTCTTTTAAAGAACCGGATTGGGGTGATGATCCAAAAGACAAGGGGGTGTCATTTAGCGCAGAAAGCAAGGCATTCTTTGAGATCGAGTGCCCACATGTTGAGTGTATCAACGGCGGTTTCAATTTAGCTGCGGCTGTGTCGGATTTAGTGGGGAAAGGTCTCGCTGAAGCTGGCGGCAGTCTCACCTGCCAAGGGTGGCAGGACTTAGAGCGTATTAATAGGCATAAGTGTCTTCTAAAGATGAATTTTGTTATCCGGGCGAAATATAAGGAGGACACCGTCCGCAAATAAAGGGGGAGCCATAACGCTGGTGAAATATTGACATTTGTCCTCCCAACGCCCTGATTATTTTTACTGAGCGCTTTTTTACCTATTTGAAATCAAATATATTATTTTCAATCTGTTTCGCAAGGCTGTCCATGCGGCCACGACTCGTCGATTTGCTGACTGCGGAAGGGGATAAATTTAGCGTTAGCCTGTTTTAATCTGATCGGGGTTAATTCCCCGTAGCTTGCTGCGATTCCTTTTTTGTAGAAAGCTGTTGATACCCCGTCTGCTTGCAGCGGGGTAGTTCATTACAGACTCAACAAAATCGCTGCTGCCCAGGATTCGTTCATCACCCATAATTCGTAAACCCGCTGACCGGATCGATTTCAAGGCCGACCACCAACCAACCAATCTTATCAACCTTCCGCCAACAAGGTCCGGTCTTCGGCCTCTCTTTCTATCTTTCTCGACTGGTCAACAGTAAATTTATATAATTTTTTGTCTTACTATTCTATAGTATCTATTTTATAGTATCTATAGATTAATAAAGGTGCGAAAAAGAGGCTCTCCAGCCTGGACCTGATTGGCAAAACAAGAAAAATGTGGGGGGGTGGTGGACCCGGTTATGGCCAGGTGGCTTGAAGAGAATACATCGGAACGGTAGCTTTAAGAAATAGAGGCGGCGACTACTCTGTTCCTTAACCTTCCAATCCCCTCCACGACCACCTCAATGGTATCCCCATCGGTCATCGGGCCGACTCCAAATGGTGTTCCGGTTGCAATAATATCTCCGGGCAGAAGCGTCATAACCTGTGATATGAACGAAACTAAACGGGCTACCGGAAAAACCAAATCCCCGGTGTTGCCGGACTGACGTAGCTCTCCGTTCAGATAAGACTCGACCTTTACCCTGTCCGGATCGAGTTTGGTCTCAATGCAGGGACCTATAGGCGCAAAGGTGTCAAAACTTTTTGAACGTGTAAATTGCCCGTCCTTTTTTTGAAGGTCCCGCGCAGTAACGTCATTGATACAGGTATAACCTAAAACATAGTCCTCGGCGTCGCCTTCCTTAATATTTTTAGTCTTCTTCCCAATAACAACCGCCAACTCAGCCTCATAATCGACTCGTTGTGACATGGGCGGATAACGTATATCCGCTCCAGGCCCGACAACTGAAGTGGAAGGTTTCATAAAAAGCATCGGTTCATCGGGAAGCCCCATACCAAGTTCTTGCGCATGAGAACGATAATTGAGCCCGATTGCCACAATCTTGCTCGGCATGCATGGGGCAAGCAATGTTATTTCATCGAACTTATATGTCTTGTCGGTCAGGTTGTATTGAGCAAAAATGTCCCCTTCAAGCTCGGTAACGGTCTCACTTTTCGCTACACCGTAGCGCGGTTTGTTTTCTACGATAAACCGGTAAAATTTCATAGAGGTCCTGCTTCTCTCCACACCCCTTCAACAACCACCCCGCATTTTGGGCATTTCCCATCGGCGATTAAATTTCGGGAGATTTGAAATCCAAAGCGTTCGATCAAGGTTGCCCCGCAATTGTAGCATACTGTATTTTCTCCGATATCTCCGGGCAAATTACCTGAATAAACGTATCGTAGTCCGGCATCCAAACCGATCTCGCATGCTTTGTGGACCAGTTCCGGAGGGGTACTCGGCTTATCTAAAAGCTTATAGGTAGGATAAAACCGGCTGACATGCCAGGGGGTCTCCGGCCCGAGCGACTCTACAACGAATGCAGCAAGTTCTTTTAATAATACTTCATCATCGTTTAGGCCTGGAATTAAAAGAGTGGTTACTTCCAAATGTATGTTCAAGGCTTTCATATGTTTCAGTGTTTCAAGTACCGGTTTTAGGCGTGCCCCGCAGATCTTTTTGTAGAATTTGTCATCAAAGGCCTTTAAATCAACATTCGCGGCGTGCAAGTATGGATGAATCGTGTCAAGGGCCTCTATGGTCATGTAGCCGTTAGAGACAAAGACATTTTTTAGCCCCTTCTCAGTGGCAAGCTTCGCGGTATCATAGGCAAATTCAAAAATATGGTCGGTTCAGTATAGGTGTATGAAATGGTCTTGCACCCGCTTGCAAGCGCCGCTTCCACTACCGCATCAGGGGTGCTTGTATCCCCCAGAATGATACCACGGTCGTGCGGCATCTGAGATATGTCCGCGTTCTGGCAGAAGAGGCAGCGGAAGTTGCACCCTGCGGTGGCTATAGAGTAAGAAAGGGAGCCCGGATGAAAATGAAAAAGGGGTTTCTTTTCAATAGGGTCCACGTGTTGAGCGATCAATTTCCCATATACCAGGCTCATTAAAACCCCGTTCTGATTTTCACGAACTCCGCAGATACCCCGTTTCCCGTCTTGAATTTTACATCGATGATTACAAAGATTGCAATGCACTTCATTGTCTTTGAACTTTTTGTAGAGTACGGCCTCTTTCATGGTTTCATTCCTCTAACCGGCGCTATCCGGCCTCTGGTTACCTCCGTTGCCATATCTCGTTGCTTTTTTCTATAGTTGAGGGGAACCTCTATATTTTTAGTCTGATACGTGGGGACCAGTTTAATGTTCATCCCTATAAAGGTCCCAAAGGGAGACCTCTGTATCGGAGCCCATCGTTCCAATCTATTGGTATAAGATTGCAACTTCGCAGGGAATTGAGGAACGGTCCTCCACGAAATAGGCGCCCCGCCCACTACTGATCTTACCTGCCTCTGAAGTCCCCATACGCTGGAAAAACGCGCCTTATTATAAATCGTCTCTGTAAAGATCCCTTTGATTCTTCTTTCTATCCCCTTGAAGGCGTATGAGTTTAATACCCCCAAAAAGACCCTGTCTCTTGCGACTCTGCACGCCTCCTCAATTGCCTTGATCGGATTCTCCGTAAATTCGAGTACGGTTATCAATGTAACAATGTCAAAAGCATTATCCTCGAATGGGAGGTCCTCGGCAACGCCGCGTCGAATTTCAGCCCTGTGTCCTAATTTTTGTCTTGCGATATCGAGCATATAAGGCGAGGGATCAAGGCCGGTTACATATAATCCCATATCAGCAAAAAATTGGAGATGGATCCCTGTGCCGCATCCGATGTCAAGGAGACGTTCACCCGGTTGAGGTGATAGAAGCTTTACAATCAGCTCATTTTCCAGCTCAAAGACGAACTTGTTCTTTGGGTCCTCAAACCATTTATCATAACCTCGCGCGGTCTTGAAATCAAAGACGTAGTTCATGGCAGTATATTGGACATATCATTAAATTAATAGGAGGCTCACAGATAAACACAGATCAGGATATTAAATCAATTTTACCAGATGAATAGAATTTCTGAAATACCTAATCTAAAAAAAAGAAATTGGCAAGGGGAAAGCGATCTATTAAAATCGCTTGACTTTGCCCCTTGTTGCCTCTATAAATTTTTTTATAAATTACTGCAATTCGCTTTTTTTAACCTGAGTGAACACCATGGGGGTATTTTGCATGGCCAGTATCAATAAAGTAATCCTTATAGGAAATTTGGGAAGGGATCCTGAAATTCGTTATACGGCAAGCGGAACTGCTGTAGCAAACTTTAGTCTTGCAACTACTGATAACTGGACCAATAAGGACGGCGCAAAGGAAGCACGGACTGAATGGCATCGTATAGTCGCTTGGGGGCGTCTTGGAGAAATCTGTGGGGAATACCTTTCCAAAGGAAAGAGTGTATATATCGAAGGCCGTATCCAGACAAGAGAATGGGAAGATAAAGAAGGTAATAAAAGACAGACTACAGAAATCGTTGCTTATCAGATGCAAATGTTAGGTGGGAAAGGGTATACGGAATCATTGCCGGATGAGCCCCCGTCAGTAGCCAACAATAATGCAGCGCCTGAAATTAAGCAAGATGATATCCCATTCTAAGTCGTCAAGTATAAATAACTTATACATCTTGCTTGTCCTTTTGCTTGTTTTCTGTGTTCCGTCAAGGCTTACATAACTCGTTATGCGCGCCTTAACGCGCCTTGAAAACAAACAAAATTACGGCGCAATCCGTACAACTTATTTATACGTGCCTCCTAAGCTTTCAAAAACTTAATCCTTCTTTTCGCTTTCCAGTTTTGCCGCGTCCTCTTCATCTGGTTTTTCTTCCACCTCTTTTGTTGCCTTTTTGAAATTTTTGATCCCCTTACCAATCCCGCTTCCAATCTCTGGGAGCTTCCCTGCTCCAAATATAACAAGGATAATGATCAAAATTATAATCAATTCCGGCATACCAATACCAAACATGCGGACGTACCTCCTGATTATTTCATGTATTTAAGTTTGATGACTTCGTAAAAACTTCTTAAATGTAGATTACTTTTTGCCCATTGTCAAGAACTCGGAATCTTTACACCAAGGTATGTATTACCTAAATTGAGCAATTTTTGACTCGATCTGCACCAATCTCTTGCGCATCAAGGGCTTGCGAAAATCCTCGACATATCCACGGGTATGCCTGCGGTTTTCGTCCCGCCCAGGCGGGACTACATCAAGATATTGGCACGTCTCTTCCTCAAAAATCGCTCAACTCAGGTATCAAAAAAGTGCACAGATACATAAAGTTGTTGCGTCTTCGTTCCAAACTAATAATTTACGCATAATTATTGATATTTTTGTTATAATGAGTAAAAATGAAATATTAAGAGGTTGTGTCGTCTCAAGTTAAGTTCAAAACCGAACCTTTTGAAACTGCCTTATCATAAAGGAGTTGCATGCTATGAGTATTAGTACTGATAAACATAAGGCTGATGGATTACCAACAGTATCTATAGGAATAGTTGCGGTCTCTACGTCAAGGACTCTTCTGGAGGATGAGAGTGGGAAATGGATATCTAAAGCCGTAAAACTTAGGGGCCATTCCGTCTTAACTCACCAAATAGTGCCGGATAAAGCCAAAACAATACAAAGCGTTGTTCACGCTGTCATCAATAAAGAAAAACCTCAGGTATTAATAGTAACCGGAGGAACCGGAATCAGTTCAACTGACGTTACAATAGAGGCTATCCGCCCTCTTTTTTGTAAAGAGCTTACCGCATTTTCATGCCTGTTTTCTCAACTGAGCTATTATGAAATCGGCTCCGCAGCGCTCCTTTCCCGTGCCACTGCCGGGCTGATTGAAAAAACAGTAACATTCTGCCTGCCTGGCAGCCTTGATGCATGCAAGCTTGCATTGGAGGCCCTTATTTTCCCTGAAATGGGACACCTTGTAACACATGCCGAGCAATAGAGCTTTGCATAACTGCCATTTCTCCGTGATGCGGCGTCAGGCTTCAAACTTTGCACGAAGTGAAGCGTCAGCACTATCCTCGAAACCCCGCCCTGGCGGGGTTCCGCCAGTTAATCCCGCCAAGATTGCCTTCCTTGCCTGACGAAAAAATGTCGCGTTATGCAAAGGTCTCCAATAAAAAAGCGCATGAGCCAAGTTAGCTTCACGCGCTTTTCTTTATATATGATGTGTTCGGGATAATGTAAAAATCCCTTAGTGATGCCCGCCTTTTTTCAAATCAATGAAGCTCTTAATTGTAACGTAAGTAAGACCAATTCCTAAAATCGACAGAGCATACCACAGCGCCCCGTGAAATACCATATGGCCGAGATCCCAATGCCACTCAAAGGAGAAAGGAAACATAGCTAATACCTCTTTTTGCTTAAGTCTTAAGTAAACTATCCTGCGATTCTATCCCCGTTGTCGTGTAGTTTATTCCCCTACGGATTCAATTCTTGCTCCTGAGGAAAGACAGGGAGATACCGATAGGACAACGATATTAAAATTGCGCCATATGCAAATGGCGCCAGTGATGTAACCCATTCCGCCCAGTTCGGAACGTAATTTACGAACTTGTCAAATGGGAGCACCGGCAGGGCAAGCGCCTGCACCGTCATTACATAACGATTCAAACATATGCCCATACAATTCAGTAAGGCGGCGGGAACCAACAGCAAGTTGTTGTTCCGTCCCTTTTCAGTAAGGAGAATGATGGCCGGAATGACGCCACAAATCCCGAGTTCCGCGATGAGAATCCAAATTGTAAAGGGCGACTGCGGGTAAAAATCCATCAGGGTCAATCCCATATTAGGCGCGGTTACCATTGCCCAATAGACTGTATCGAGTGTCTTCACCAATATATAAGAAGCCAGGAGCCAGCCGGAAACCTTGGCCAGTTTTGCGATGACATTTTGTTTGACCAGTTTTTTTCTGGTGATCAGCTCAGTAATCCGCGTGACCAAGATAGTGAAACAGGGACCGCAGGCAATGGCCGAAAAGACAAAGAGGAAAAAGGTCGTCGGCCAAATAGCAAAATGTTGCCTGAAGGCAAAGGGGCGTCCGAAGAGTACGCCGGCGACCCCGCCTAATGAGCCCTGGTGGAAGAACGACAAAAAAGCGCCTGTTGCGGCAAAAACCGCCATAATATGATGAAGATTGTGGCTGAAGTGGTGAACAAGAGGGATCTTGTCGAGCTGCCTGTTTTCAAGGACCAAAGGAATATATTCAATAGTAAGGACCATAAAGTAACAAGAGATACAGAACGCCACTTCCGTCAGCATTGAATGTACATTGGCGTGCCAGAAGATGTGCCAACCACGGAGCGGCTGTCCGATGTCGAGCGCCAGGATGGCCAAGGCGGAACTGTAGCAGATAAAGCCTATGATCACTACAAAATTTATAATGGGCTTAAACTCATCTATACCGAGAATGTACCGCATAAAGCCGGTAAAAAAAGCCCCCGCCCCGAGCGCAATAATAGCAAGGTCCGCAGTGATCCAGGCACCAAACCCAAAGTAATCATTCAGGTTCGTTTGATTTAAGCCTTTAAGCCAGCACACACCTGCGCCTGCTGCCGCCCACAGTATAAAGAGAGACCAAAAGCCAATCCAGAGGGCGAATTTCCCGAACGAACAACGTTTAACGCCTTCGGGTATCAATGCAGAATCCATATCAGCTACTCCTCTAAAACCACTTGTTATTAATAGTTAATCTTTTATTTGCTCGCTTCATCTTTCAGATAATTATCACCTGCCCTGCGGACCCAGCTTCGCGTGGACATGTAATAAACTTTAGGGTTTGTCCCTAATCTTTCAAGGAGTCGAAAAGCATAAGGGCTCTTTTTCAGCTTATAAACCTCATGCTCGTGATTGTTCAAGTCGCCAAAGGTGATAGCGTCCGCCGGACAGGCCTGGGTACACGCAGTCTGGTACTCATGCTCATGGACCTCCCTCCGTCCTTCCACATAGGCCTTGTTGCGTGCCCTTTGAAGTCGGTGAAAACAGAACGTGCATTTTTCCACGACACCCCGCATCCGAGGTGACACATCCGGACTCAGGGCCTTCTCCATCTTGTCCGGCCAAACCGGATCCCACCAGTTAAAATACCGGGCGTGATAGGGGCAGGCCGCCATGCAATACCGGCATCCAAAACACCGCGTAGGGATCTGGCTTACAATGCCTGTTTCGTAATCATAATCAGTAGCGGTCGCCGGGCACACTGAAACACATGGCGAATGGCCATGATCACCTTCACAATGCATGCACGGCCGTGGAAAGTAGCAAACATCTATATCGGGATATGATTTGCCGTTTGTTGCCTTAAAGACGCGCATCCACGCTGTACTGGCAAGCTTATCGGATTCATCTTTTCTAAAAGGTACGTTATTTTCCGTCATGCATGCTACCATACACGCGCCACATCCCGTACACTTGTCCAGGTTGATGACCATTCCGTATTTGTATTTCTCCGTATGCCCGTGAGCGCCTTCCTTATGTTCCTCTTTCATCGTTACCTCTTCCTCTTAAATTATATGCTTACAAGGCTGGCTCTACTTCCCCAAGCAATGTCCAGACCAGAAACAGGATCTTCCGCCATTCCGATGACGTCATTGGCATTAACCCCTTTACCTCTCAGGTAATCATCATAAGCGGAGTGCCCCAACCCGGTCGGTATAGCAACAACGCCGGGCCTTACCCCTTCGAACAGATGTGTTCTGACCTTCACTTCCCCTGTGGGGGTCTTTAGCGTCGCCGCTGTCCCCTCGGAAAGTCCGTAGGCGGCCGCCGTTTTTGGGTTGACCTCAACAAAGATATCGTTATTCCTTAAGACCGTATCTGCCACAGTTTTTGTCAAGTAGGGAGGATTTGCGACTGCCCCGTCAGCCAATCGCGTCGACTCGATTGGGATCAATACCAACGGATATGAATCTGGATCTCCTGCAAGTACAACGGGTTTGTAACTCCCTGTTGCAAAGAATTCGAACCTCCCTGAAGGAGTCTTAAAGCCACGAGCCCAATCAGAGGGGCTATAACCGGCATCCTTCCAATATCCTTCCCTTACCAAGGTGTCCCACTTTTCTCCCATGGTCTTTCTCAGCAGAGATTTATAGTTATCCCACACAAAAGAATCTGCAACACCATCTATTGATTTTCCAAGCGCGATCACTGTATCGCCCACATGTTGCGTATCATACTCAGGATCAACCACAGGGCGGCTTAACCCTATAATGGGAACATTCAGACCAGCCGGAGTAGGAACATCTTCATGTCGCTCAAGGTTGGTATGGCTGGGAAGTATGAAATCAGCATGCTGTGCTGTCTCATCCATATGAGATGCAAAGCTCACAATAAAAGGAATGCTGTCAAGCGCCTCTGCAACCGCTGCTCTATTGTGTGCCGTGTAATAGGGATTTGCTCCATAAACCAGAAGAGCGGATAGGGCGTATGCCCCCTTCCCCGTATTCATCAGTTCAGGCAATTGATTGAACAGCGATTCAGTCGCAGGGAAGGCTTTTGTACCGGCCCGGTCAAAGCGTGGTCGTGCCACACCGCGTTTTGCGATAGCGTCTTGTTCCACAGCAGGCCATGCGTTGGTTCTCACTTCAGGAAGCGCCCGGACCCCACCGGTTTTGTTAATATTGCCCACCAAGGCATTAAGGGCATAAATTGCCGTGAACTCGTTTAGCCCCTCAGGCGTTGATCCTTTGCCGCGTCCGCACACGGCAAGCGGGCGTTTGGCAAGCGCAAACTCTCGAGCTATGGCAACAATTTTCGAAGCGGAAATACCGGTAATCTCTGACACTGCCCCTGGTGAGTAGTCTTTAAGGACCATGCGTTTAAGACCTTTATGGGCCTTTCCACTGTCATCGGTCCAGTCCTCAAAACCAAGGCAATGATTCATTATAAAATTTTCATTGTAACGCTTTTCTTTGATGATTACATGCGCTAATCCAAGAGCAAGGGCCGCCTCTGTTCCAGGTGCAATCGGGATCCACTCATCAGCCTTAGCAGCCGTATTGGAAAGACGCGGCTCAATCTGGACAACCTTTGCATTCCCTTTAACGGCTTCTTCCCGCCAAGTGCTATTTGCTCTAAAAACACGAACAGGAGATCCCCACCCATCGATAAGGCCGCTGCCAAAGCTTAAAATATAACGGGCATTCTCCAGATCGTATCCCACCGAAGCATCCTCGCCTTGCATCAACTTGAGTCCAAGCCTTTCAGTATCTTCCGAGGATGGCATTGAAATAAAATTGAGGGAACCATAGGCCGTCAAAAGGCGTTTGAAAAGTTGTGGGACAGTCCCGCGGTCCTTTCCTGATATGCATGCTACAGTATGGGCCGACCCATTTCGTCGTATCTGACTCAGTTTCTTAGAAATCTCTGAAATAGCGGCGCTCCAGGATATCTCTTCCCATTTCCCTTCGCCTCTGTTCCCCGCCCGTTTCAGCGGGCCCTTTACCCTTGCCCCTCCATACAACTGGTACAACCCGGCTACCCCGAGGATACATATTCCACCATCATTGATCGGGTGTCCCTCTGTACCTTCGATTTTAACTGCACGGTTTTTTATCTTGCGCACCGAGATCCCGCACCCACCCGGGCAGAGCGTGCAGACCGATTTCTCTATGCTCGCCTCTCCCACCGGAGGCACAGGAACCTCTATGGGAAGCCCGCGAAAAGTCTGCGACCATATGCTCGAGTCATCCATTAACTTCCATGGGAGGGGTGAAAACGTTATCCCGGCTCCAGCCCCCAAACAGAATTGTAAAAAGCCTCGTCTACCCAAACTCATAATATTTTCCCCTTATCGATTCAGATCAGAAAAAAATTTTATTTTAACGACCCCCATTTATTTGTGACATACAAAACAGGCCTGGCGCGTGCCATGCTCGTCATGGCATTCGGCACAGTCGTCCATCTTCATCCGGTCCCACGTATTCGATTTAAAACCACCAATGCTTTTCCCCCATATATTACGACTGTAACCGGTTATCCGGTTTTCCTCGTAAATCTCTGCGTGGTCCGATTCTCCTATCATGCCGTGACAGGTCTTGCACTCCAATTCTCCCATTTTGACATGGGCTGCATGCGAAAAAAAGACACAGTCCGGCTGCCTCGAATAGACCAACCAGGGGATCTCTTTATTTGGCTCCACGTAATTTTCGATCAGCTTAATCTCTTCAGGATCTTCACCCTGGGCCTCTTCATGGCATTCCAGACAATTGCTCAATTCCGGGATACCGGAAAAACTACCGTCCTCTCGAAAGTAATGACAGCTTTCACAGTCACCGGCCGCGTCCAGATGGATGCTGTGGCTAAAATCTATAGGCTGTTTTTTTTGGGAATAAAGTAATTTAGGAAAGATGCTCCACCCTACAAATAGGCTAACAGCAAGGCCGATGATAAAGAAGACGATTACAATTGGTGAAGATGCAGCGGATTCCTTTTTTTCATGTTGTGCACTCATGGAAGCTCCCAATCGATAAGAAATTAAACATTAAGGTAACTTTATCTACTTGGTCGGCTCAATACCAACGTAACCTCTGCCACTTCCCGTTCACTGATTTTGAATCGGCGCAAACAGTTTTGTGTCAGCAAGAGCGATAAAAATGGTAAGAAAAAATTAGCAACTCTTTTACCTTGTTGCCTGTAGTTTGTCAAGAAAAAATCGCTATTTTTCAAAGATTAAGTTAGCTAAAGTTAAGGAATGCGCTTGCAGCGCAGTCAATATATAAATTGGCAAAACACCTTTTCAGCCGTCGTAGCCAGGGCTACTATGGCGAAGTCGACAACTTTAGGCACGTTAGATCACTTTCTCTGCTTTAGGAGTTTTAGCTCACTATAACCTAAGTTGAGCGATTTTTGAAGAAGAGATGTGCCAATATCTTGATGTAGCAAGGTTTGCGAAAACCGCAGGCATACCCGTGGATATGTCGAGGATTTTCGCAAGCCCTTGATGCGCAAGAGATTGGTGCAGATCGAGTCAAAAATCGCTCAACTTAGGTTTAATTATTGAGCGTAGCTATGAAGTCCTGGAAGGATGTAGTTGACCCCAAAATAGGTAAACATGACCGCTATAAAGCCGATAATCGAAAGAAGGGCAATCCGTTTCCCACGCCACCCCCGTACCATTCTTGAGTGGATCAGCGTGGCGTAGATAAACCATGTAATCAATGACCAGGTCTCTTTTGGGTCCCAAGACCAATAGCTTCCCCATGCTGAGTTTGCCCAAACAGCTCCTGTAATGATACCCATGGTCAGGAAAAGAAACCCAAGTGTGATGGTCTGGTATATCAGCCTGTCAAGAATTTTTACGGAAGGGAATTGACTCAAAAGACGACCCTTTCCCTGAACGTCTCCGGCCTTCATAATATACATAATTGCGACTCCAAAAGAGACAGCAAAAGCGGCATAACCTATAAAACATGTAATAACGTGGATAATCAGCCAGTTACTCTTAAGCGCCGGGATCAAGGGCGATATCCGGTCTTCAATGTGAGGAGAAAGAGACGCATAGGCCAGCGCAAAAAAGGCAAGAGGCCCTGCAACCCCCCCGATGCTTTTATTTTTGTATTTGTATTCAATCAAAAGATAGAGCAAAATAATCGACCAGGAAAAAAATACAAGAGACTCGTACATATTAGACAGGGGCGCATGCCCATGCCCCGCGCCCATCTGATACGACTCCACCCAGCGGAGTATAATGCCGACAGTATGCCCCAGGAAACCAAGATAGGTTACTATCGTGGCCAGCTTTCCTATAATCGGTTTTTTAAAAATCCATGTCGCAATATAGAAAAAAGAGGCGGCGCCATAAATAAACGTTATGATGGATAGCAGGTAAGAACTGTTCATAATACAACCTATTTTACCTTTCGTTTTAGCTGATAGCTGATAGCAAGAAAGGAATTTTTCTCTTTTTGCTATCAGCTATTCTTATGATAGCAACTGAAGCCCTTCTGTTATTTTCTCCACCTTGTCTTCAAAAGCAAGTCGATTTTTGTTAGCAGTGCCGGCGATTGTTACTCGACTGCCCTCCTTGTCACGCACAACTTGTACAAAAAGACGGTTGTGCGACATAAAAAATGTAACAGTGATTCCGATAATGAGGAGGATGCAGCCGGCATAGACAACCCAAACCCCGGGGTCGGATGTCACTTGAAGCCCCGTGTAATAAACTTCAGGATAACTTTCAATAGAAAACAGATAGCGCCCTTTGCGCATCTGATCCATATTCGGATAGTTCTTAAACAACCGGAAAGCCACCGGTGGCTTTTCATCATCTACGAGCTGGATCTGAAACGCCGGACCGGCGTTCATAAAATCAGATACAAATTGAACAACTTTAAAATACCCTTGATTATCCGGAAGGTTGATCTTTTTATGAAATGGCGCCTCAATGCTTTCAGGCTTTCCGGCCTTATAGTCCACGAGTTTCAGCGTCACCCGGTCCGGGGGAAGTGTGCCGTAACCAGACTGATAAAAGCTGATCCCTTTGTATCTGAGCGGGTCATTTACGACAATGGACCGCGTTAACACCTCTCGTCCGTTTTCAATAATAGTTAAAGAAGATTTGTACTCTTTGGGCATTCCTGAATCATAAAAGGTTGCCTTAAAGTCATTACACCGGAGGGCAAAATCCAAGTGATAAAGCCCATTGCTTTCTCGGAGCCGGATATGATCCACGGTCTCACCCTCGGGTATGTTGACCCAGCCGTTAAACCCGAACAACGATCCAACTATTGCCCCTATGAAAAGTATGATGATACTCAGGTGAACAATATAGACCCCCATACGGGTCCATCGTCCCCGTTCGGCATAAAGAACAAAACCTGCATCGGTTTCCTCTGAGTGGCGGTAACGCAATTTTTTAATAATATATGATTCGTATACAGATTTAAGTTTTTCCGGGGATGAAGGAATGATAAATGAGTCTTTCCTCCTAATATTATTGAAGCGGTTTTTATTAAATTTTGGGTTCTTAACAGAGACTATTCTCCATACAGTGGGAAGCCGCTTAAACGAACATACTACAAGGTTGATCGTAAGCATCATCAATATGAACAGAAACCACCAGGAATGGTACATATCAAAGAGGCCGAGAAATTTAAAAATCTTGTACAAGGCCTCTCCATAACTTTTCAAATAACTGGCTGGGTCCTCATTTTGCGGAATGACAGTTCCTATAATGGATGTGACAGCCAGAACTAGCAACAGAACTACTGATAACTTTACAGAAGCAAAAAAAGACCAAATGCGTTCTTTAAAGGGCTCCTCTTCTTTTTTCTTTTTCAAACTTAGACACTCCTTTCTGTAGGGCACACTATTGTATATCAAAAGAAGACTCTAAAAACAAGGTTTATGCGCCGCACAAAAAGTCTTTGGGAGATGCATCGGTTTTTGGTTGCCGGATCTTGAGTGGAAACAAATAAGATTTTTATTGAGATCGTCTTTTCAGGCGAGACATAAGGAAGCAATAGAAAACTATCTGAATGATCTCTGTACCAAAACCTATTGCATACAAGAGAGCACGTTCGTAGAAAATAAAATGGAATGCAAAAGAGGCTGCCGCGATAATCAAGGAGGCTTGCAAAAGGTTTATGAAGACCCTTTCATAAACAGGATATCGCGCTGCCGTAAAAGCTAACACGGCACGCATCCCTGGAACAGTCAGCGCAAGAGAGAACCAAAAGCGCTCCCCTACAGAGGGCAGTACAGACCAGCCAAAGCGTCCGGACACGCTGTTGGAAAATGAGATTGGCAGATCAGGACTGACCGCAAAGAGCATCATCACACCAACATACATAACTCCCAAACAGCCGAACAGTCGTTGAGACCCTTGCAAAATGTCTCCTTTTGCCTATGAGGCTGTCCGAGAATCCCGATCCTACTGCAAAAGAGTGAGAAACGGCCCAAATTTTCGCAAGTTTTCGTCAAATAGGCCTGCTATTCTCCTCAAATTTGCGAAAATTTTGTCTCGTTCTCACTCTTTTTCGTCACGGACATAATTCTCGGACAGCCTCATAGTTCCTTATGTCAGACACTTTGAAGGCCGGCAAGCAGACGATCTGCCATACCAGCATCCCACCTTGTTTTTAAATAACAAGTGTTGCGATCCATCTTAACATCCGCAATTTCCGCAACACCCCTAAAATCAGCGCCGAACAATTGAGCGCCATTTAGAATAGTCCCTGATAGTTTGGCCCCCTTAAAAATAGCAGAGGTAAGATCTGTATTTGAAAGGTTGGCCCCGGTCAAATCCGCACCGGAAAAATCGACTCCGGCCAAGTTGCTCCCTGACAGGTCTGCGTCGCGAAAATCAGAGCCACTGAAATTAGCTTCAATAGCCCACACGCATCGCATAAGCGCGTTAGAAAAATTGCAACCAATAAAGGTTGCCATCCACATTCTTGCTTTGTCAAGCTTTGCCTTAAGAAAGTTCACGTCACGGGCATGCACATAATTGCAATGAATTCTCTCCAAATTGGCTTTTATAAAACTGCTGTAATCTAATAAGGCGCCTCTAAAATTACTCCCCCAGAAGTTGACCCCATCCAGAATTAGCTTATCATAACAACCTCTTACAAAAAACGTATGTTGAAAAGATCGAATCCCCTGGTTCAGTTTTTCAACAATATCATTTTTGGTCAATTGAACTGATTTCAACATAATACTATCTCCTCCTGCTATTATCCTAAATTGAGCAATTTTTGACTCGATCTGCACCAATCTCTTGCGCATCAAGGGCTTGCGAAAATCCTCGACATATCCACGGGTATGCCTGCGGTTTTCGTCCCGCCCAGGCGGGACTACATCAAGATATTGGCACAGCTCTTCCTCAAAAATCGCTCAACTTAGGATTATATAAATTTTAGAACTCAGATTTTCACAGATGTACACAGTTACGTGTTGCGAGTTTTTATTTTCATTGCAGAATTAGTTTATTTTGCCACCTAACTCGTTATGATGTTCATTACGTTTTTTAAAACCCGTAACTCGTAACCCGCAACTCTATGCTTATCCCGATAATCTGCGTTCATCTGTGTCCAAAATGGAAATCCTTCCGCTATCAGCTAAAACTGCACCACCATACCCGCCGACGTAATTCCCGCCCCCATAACTCCAAATAGTACCTTTGCCCCCTTGGCGATTCTCCCCTGTTCGAGGGCCTCTTTGAGGGCGATCAGTGTGCAACTGGAGCCGGTATTGGCGTACTTGTCAATTGTAAGAACAACTCTATCTTCTGTTATCCCAAAAGTTTTAGCGGCAGTCAAAATGGTCTGGAGATTGACCTGGTGCGGTAGAAACAGATCAATATCTTTTCCGGTGAGACCGGTCACCTCCAAGGTCCGGCCGATCGCCTTGGTAAGTTCTTCTGTTGCGGATCTTTCGAAGATTTTTCGGTTGATATTGTCATTGGAGTGTCCCATCACAATATAACCCTCTTTAAGATTCTTTTCCGTTATCGGAAGCTCCTGATAGGCATTGAGCATCCAATGGTGCTGGGGATTCGCCTGAAGATACCCCCCCAGGATACCCTCTTTTTCGTCCCCGGTCCATCGCATGACGATTGCCGCCGCTCCATCAGCCACCGCGGGAAGAGAAGTAAGGTACTCCCAATTAAGTACGCGTGAATAGGTCTCGCCACTGGCCAAAAGGATGTAAGGGGCATCCTCGGACAAAAATCCGGAAGCCATGGCCATTCCGTAAACAGCGCCTGAACATGTTGCATTGATATCGCTTACTGCCGCATTTCCCAAGCCTAATTCATTGGCAATAAAACTCGAGGTAGCCCCCCCCCTGATGGTGTAATAAAAAGAAAAGGAAAGGAAAAAGGCATTGATCAATGATCGCTCCAAACCGGCATCGGCAATAGCATCTTCACATGATTTAATAATAAGGTCGTCATATTTGACGCCATCCTCTGTCGTACACGTACCGGGCCAATGGGTCCAATATCGATTTTTGAAACCTGTCATCTTTTCGATTCGATCAAGATCTATCCCCACTGCCTTGGCCATTGCCCTTATGTCATCCCCAAATTTAGCTTTCAGTCCTTCATACAGTCCATTCCCCTTATGTTTTAGGTAGGTTTCTACAATTTTTTCATTAGTCACAGGAGCATACGGGGGAAAGGCAACGCCGATCCCGTCGGATATCCGTATCCCCATCCGTTTACGAACAACCATTCCCATTTCTATCTCTTCTCCTCACTAAGAGACTTTTGCATAACTGCCATATGAGCGCTGACGCTTCACTTCGTGCCTTGTGATGCGGTGTCAGGCTTCAAATTTTGCACGAAGTGAAGCGTCAGCGCTCATATTTTCGCCTTCCCCCGGCGACGGGATTTCGCTTCGCTCAACTTGACCTTGACAAAAAAATGTCGCATTTTGCAAAAGTCTCACCGATTTCCGTTTTGACATGTTATCATCACTGTAGTGATGATCTTGTTTTCTTCATCTACCTCATAAATTAACCGAAACGGCCCCACCTTGAATCTACGTAGACCCTCAAGTTTACCAAGCATAGCATGTCCCCTGTAAGGGTCTTCAGATAAAATCTTATGAGCGCTCGAGCAAATCCTTTTACTCTCATCGGGGAGTGTTTCCACGCATCGGCGAACCTGATCTGTTACGATAACAGTATAATTCAAAATGTTTCTCCGAACGCGTCTTCAAAGGAAAAAATATTTCCTTCCTCTTTTTCTCTTACTCCCTTGACCACTCCCGCCATGAGTTCTTTGTCGGAAAGAATATCGAAAGTAGCCATAAATCTGAAGTATTCATCAAAATTGATCAATACGGCAGACGGTCTGCCACCACGGGTAATAATGTAATGGTTTTGAATTTTTTCCAACTCCTTAACGATCTTTAGAAAGTTTTGTCTCGCATCGGAAACTGTAATAATCTCTGTAGCCACAGCCCCTCCTTGTTTGTACACTGTAATGTACATGTCTTATTTCAGGCTGTCAACCCCAATCAATCCAATCAATCCGATTACACATGTTCGCAAATTACTTGACAAAACCTTTTAGACCTTCTATTTTGAAACATCAATTAATAAGAATATAATTTTTAAATAAGCGTCCGTGTCTTGAGACAAAATCTACCATTTCTGGACGGACACTAACAGAGGCGGAGGAAAGGTTATGTTAGTAAAAGGATGGATGGCAAGCGATGTAATTTCAGTCGATGAGGAGACTTCCATGATGAAGGCTTCCGTCCTTATGAAAGAGAATAATATTCGCCGTCTCCCTGTAGTTCGCAAGGGTAAGTTGGTGGGGATAGTCACTGACACAGACCTAAAAGAGGCGTCCCCGTCAAAGGCCACCACATTAGATATCTATGAAATAAATTATCTCTTGTCCGAGATTAAGGTCAAAGAACTGATGTCAAAAGAGGTTATCTACGTAAGCCCTGATGAGACTATAGAATTCGCGGCAGTATTGATGCTTGAAAACAAGATCTCAGGGCTGCCGGTTATAAACGACCAAAAAAATTTGATCGGTGTTATAACCGAAACAGATGTATTCAAAGCGCTGATACATATTACCGGAGTATACAGCGGTGATATCCAGTTTGCCCTATGCCTGGAAGACAGACCCGGATCGGTGCATGAAGTCGCGGATGTCATTCGAAGCATGGGCGGTCGCACTGTAAGCATAATGACCAGCTATGATTTGGCCGACGAAGGATATAGAAATGTCTATTTCCGTATTCGGCCTATGCAACAGGATCAACTGGCAAAGCTGGTCAATACATTAGAAGAAAGATTCACCGTGCTCTATACGGTCAAAGAGTCCATGGACCAGGTTGAAGGACGGCGGTTGCGTAACGATTAAGAGAAACTTTTGCAAAGTTCCCCATCCGTTACATATCTGATTTAAAAAACTGCCCCTGTTCTGTGATGGAGCCGGGACGTTCTGCATATTCGGTAGGCGCAGACCCCTCTTTAAAACATTCAAAAGTGGTCTTCTTTGACTCAGGGATAGCAAGTAAACCTGTTTCAGTATCTATCTTGGCAAAGACAATACCATTAGGCACCGGGAATACCCTTACAGGCTTATCAGCCAAAATCTCTTTCATAAAGGAAAGCCATATAGGAATAGCGGCGCGGGCGCCTGTTTCGCGTTTTCCCAACGGTTTCTCATTGTCGAAACCCACCCATACACCGGTCACATAACGTGGAGTATAGCCTAAGAACCACGCATCATATAGATTATTCGTAGTGCCGGTTTTCCCGGCTACCGGCCGATTCAGTGACCGCACTTTGCGGCCCGTCCCTTCTTTTACAACACCCTGCAAAAGATTGGTCACGATATAAGCGGTCTCCTTGGAGATCACGCTTTCACCTTCCGGGTTATTCTCCTCCAGGATATTTCCCTTACGATCAACAACCTTGGTCACAAATATCGGCACCATACGGTACCCCTGATGGGCGAACACCGAATAGGCGCGTACCAGTTCCAAAGGGGAGGTGCCGGAAGATCCAAGGGCTATGGAAAGGTCCCTGTTTATTGGGGATTCGATCCCGAGCCGTCCGGCATAATCGATCACATAATCAATCCCGATGTCTTTAAGAATTTTTATTGTAACCACATTCCGCGAATGCGCCAAAGCGTTACGAAACAGGGTAGGTCCATAGAATTTATCCTCGTAATTTTTAGGCTTCCAAACAAAATCGTGTTCTGTATCTTCAAAAACAATGGGTGCGTCTAAGATCATGGTTGCAGGCGTATATCCCCTGTCTAATGCCGCCGCATAAATAATCGGTTTGAAAGCAGAACCGGGTTGCCTTTTTGATTGGATAGCACGATTGAATTGACTTGTTCTAAAATCCCGCCCACCTATTATTGCCCGCACAAAGCCGGTTTCGGCCTCCATGCATAAAAGAGCGCCCTCTACCTCAGGTATCTGTTCTAATGCCAAAATCCACCCTTTATTTTCCTCATCATCAGGCTCTCCTTCGGTCTCCTGCACCCCTTCATCCTCAAGCCTACTAACAATTCGTACTAAGATCACATCACCCGGGCTCAGTGCCTCGCCGGGGGTTTTTATTTGCGCGGTGGCATATAATACTTCCGGATCCGGCTTTCTGGCCCACCTCATGTGCTCTAAAAGGAGTATCCCAATTTTATCGCCGATCCTTACCGTCACATTTTTTTGCTCATCGTCTAATGCGATTACAAGTCCTTCAGTCACCATGCCCGGTTCCAGAGGACTTTCAGCAAGCGACTCCCCCACCTTTTGCGAATAATCTTCAAACTCCTCAGGAGGCAAATGCCTCAAGGGGCCGCGATATCCCTGGCGTTTATCTAACTCTGACAACCCATTCTGTATTGCATTGCGGCCAACGTTTTGCATCTCTATACTTACAGCGGTATAAATCTTGAGACCCTCTTCATATAAGGTTTTTTTGCCGTATTTTTCTTCTATGTATCTTCTTACATGCTCTGTATAATAGGGGACCTGTTCAATGTACCAATTATGCCGCGGCTTAATATCGAGAGGAGTATTGATCGCTTCGGTTGCCTGAATATTTGTAATATAACCTTCAGCAAGCATACGATTCAGCACATACACCTGTCGCTCTTTTGCCAGTTTGAAATTCCGCAACGGAGAATACCGACTGGGCGCCTGAGGTAACCCGGCAAGGAGTGCAGACTCTGCTATGTTGAGCTCAGAACAGGTTTTACTAAAATAGTTCTCAGCAGCAGCTTCAACACCATATGCGCCGTGCCCCAAGTATATCTGATTTAAGTAAACGTATAAAATCTCTTCCTTGGTAAGTGATTTCTCAATACGGTAAGCCAATATAGCCTCACGTACTTTCCTTAAATAACTCCTTTCAGGCGAAAGAAGAAGCGACTTTGTCACCTGTTGCGTAATAGTACTTCCACCCTGTACGATAGTTCCGGCCTCAATATTTTTAAAGAGCGCGCGTAAGATACTAAAAAAATCGATCCCCTCATGTTTGTAGAAACGCGCATCTTCAGCCGCAATAAAGGCATCTACCAACATTTTCGGGATCTTTTCAGTAGGAACAATAATTCGCTTTTCTCTGCAAAATTCTCCTATCTTACGATTATCGTGTGAATATACTGTTGAAATTATTGGAGGATTGTAATCTTGCAAAGAAGATATCTTGGGAAGGCCCCGGACAATGTACAGGTATCCCCCTCCGACGACGATCCCAAAAAGGATGGAAAGGATGATTACTGTTCCATAGAGAAAATATAAAAAAGTCCCCCATGTCCCCTTTTTGGCACGTTTCGATTTGATACGTTTTAGCTTTTTCTGTGATCGACCGCGACGATATGACATGTTATTACGTGTATCAAAAAACCGTATTGCGCGCAAGATGTCCGCAAAAAAGAAAAATTGGTTTGAACCTGTCGAATAGGCTTGACAAATAATATAAAAATCCTATTTAATATAAAATTTTTAATTACTCAAGCGTCTTGTCACAAAGACACCGAGATTATTTTTTGTTGAACAAAGGAAGACTCGGGTATGATTTCTCTAAATTTTGAAAAGTGCGGCGGACTTATCCCGACTATAACGCAGGATGCAACAACTGGTGAAGTACTAATGCTTGCCTTCATGAATGAATTAGCATGGCAAAAAACGCTCGAAACCGGCAAAGCTACTTACTGGAGTCGAACCCGCAAAAAACTCTGGGTAAAAGGAGAGTCTTCAGGGAATGTCCAAACAGTAAAAGAGATACGAATCGACTGTGACGACGATACGGTTCTCTTGAAGGTCGAACAGATCGGAGGAGCTGCCTGCCATACGGGGCACCGAAGCTGCTTCTACAAAAAGGTGGACAACAACGAAGTGGTCATCGACGGAAAAAAAATATTTGATCCAAAGGAGGTTTAC
Source organism: Pseudomonadota bacterium (assembly GCA_043818915.1). Lineage (GTDB taxonomy): Bacteria > Desulfobacterota > Desulfobacteria > Desulfobacterales. The sequence continues at coordinate 23,230 of JBDRFJ010000085.1, forward strand.
GGAAATCGTGGCAAATAAGCTCAAACTCGGCATCCCAAAAGGGAGCCTTCAAGATGCGACCATTGCCCTCTTTAAGCGGTCAGGTTGGAAAATTAATGTAAATGGAAGAAGCTATTTTCCTGAAATTAATGACGAAACTATTGAGTGTGCCATTTGTAGAGCACAAGAAATGTCCAAATATGTGGAAAACAACACGTTGGACGCCGGTCTTACAGGAAAGGATTGGATTGAGGAAAACAATTCAGACATACACGTGGTGGAAGATCTTGTATATTCCAAGGTCAGTCAGAGACCGGCGCGATGGGTGCTTGCCGTCCCGTACGATTCCCAGATTAAGACCCTGGAAGATCTTGAAGGGAAGAAGGTGGCTACCGAATTGGTCAATTTCACCAGAAGGTATTTTGCAGACAGAGGAATTACCATCCATACCGAGTTTTCATGGGGCGCCACCGAAGCTAAAGCGGTGTCGGGTTTGGCTGACGCCATTGTCGAAGTAACCGAAACCGGTAGTACCATAAAAGCTCACGGGCTCAAGATCATTCATGAGCTGATGCAGACAAATACCCAATTGATTGCAAACCACATTGCATGGACAGACCCATGGAAGCGTGAGAAGATCGAACAGATCGCCTTGCTCCTCAAAGGGGCGCTCAAAGGAGAAGAGCTGGTCGGTCTGAAGATGAATGTATCCAAAGACAACATGCAACAGGTTATCGAGGTCCTCCCGAGCCTTAATGCCCCAACTGTAGCGCCCTTGTATAACTCCGACTGGTTTTCCGTTGAGACCGTTGTCTCCTCTGCCAGGGTACGTGATCTCATACCTGAGCTCATGAAGATGGGCGCCGAAGGAATCATTGAATACGCACTGAATAAGGTGATATAGATTAATGATGGGTGAGGTCAGAAGACAGAGGTCAGAAGACAGAGGGCAGAGGGCAGAGGACAGAGGACAGAAAATAGACGTCAGAAGGGAATGACTATGCTACGACGAAACAGTTTCTTGATTTTTTTAGCTCTTACCATCGGAATTTTGTCTTGTGGAGGGAATAAGGCCCTGTTGAAAAAACAATCAGAAGCCTCACGCCTTTTGGCAGAGGCATATTACGTAGAGGGGAAAATTACAGAGGCGCTTCAAGAACTCCTCCAAGCAGAAAAATTCTATTCAAAGGATCCGATCCTCCACAACGATTTTGGGCTTGTCTATACGGCAAAAATTGAATACGAAAAAGCGCTTTTTCACTTCAAAAAGGCGTTGGAACTCAACCCACAGTATCCCGAAGCCTTTAACAATATGGGGATTGTCTATTCAATTCTGAAACAATGGGATAAAGCTATTGAGTGCTTTGACCGCGCACGCTCTGATCTTCTCTATAAGACCCCGCATATTGCTCTAAGCAATCTTGGATCTGTATATTATGAAAAAGGGGATTATAATCGTTCTGTCCAATTTTATAAGGAAGCCTTGAAGGTAGTGCCTCAACTTGCCAGGGCTGATCAAGGTCTTGGGCGTACTTACATAGCCATGGGGAAGTATGAAGAGGCTGTTTTCTCTTTGGAGAAGGCCGTCAAAGGTGCCCCTAATTTTGCTGCCGCCTATTATGATTTGGGGCAGGCGTATTTGAAGCTGCAGTCCTTTGAGAAAGCGCTCTCGGCATTCAAAAAAGTTTTGGAACTAACATCAGACGGAGAGCTGAATGCAAAGGCGAGGGATGCTATTCACGAATTGAACCGATAATATCACTTCTTCCTCCATGAAGATAAAATCCGCCTCATTTATTGTAACTGCTGTTCGTCTTTCCCAATATCCATCTTCCGTGCTTCCGGAAATTGCTTTTGCGGGACGCTCAAACGTTGGGAAATCCGCACTAATCAATAAATTGTTGAACCGTAAAAAACTTGTAAAAACGAGCTCTACACCTGGACGAACCCAGTGCATCAACTTCTTCCTTGTAAATGATGCATTTTATTTCGTGGACCTTCCAGGGTATGGGTATGCAAAGGTCCCCGCAAATATACAAAAAAAATGGGGACCGATGGTGGAACGGTACCTTAAGCACCGCAAGCCCCTAAGATCTGTGATTTTAATCCTTGATATCCGCAGGATCCCGAACAAAGAGGACTTGCAACTACTCTCATGGCTTCATTACTATAACATCCCAGCCCCTATTGTTTTGACGAAAGCCGACAAGCTCACAAAAAACAAACAATATCAACAGACAAAAAAAATAGCTTCTGAGCTTGCCCTCGCCCCGGAAGAACTTGTAGTCTTTTCATCTAAATCAGGGCAAGGAAAAGAAATGCTATGGAGAAGAATCGAATCGTTTCTCCATTAGTTCAAAGGGTTTTCTTATCTGGCACCCATTGATATCACCGCAAAGACGCAAAGAGCGCAAAGTTTTAAAACCTATTGACAATAGTACCAATTTAGATCTGAAAATTTATCTTTCTCTTCTATTACCATTTTTTCCTTTGCGTCCTTTGCGCCTTTGCGGTGCATTATTACTAACCATAAGCTAATATGAACACATCAAGCGCTTCCATAGCCGACTTAATCGGAATGATCCGGCAGCAGAATAGAGGCACTGTAGACTGTAGCGGCTTGGGAGGCTCAGAGACGGCCTGCTGTCTGGCGGAAGTACACCGCGGTGAAAAACGGTCTCTATTTGTTGTGGCGCCTACGCTTAAAGAGGCTGAAACAATCATATCCGATGTCCATTTTTTCCTCGGCCCCGCCGAGGAATCGGTCCTTTTTTTCCCGCCGTATCATATTATCCCGTTCAAACCGGTAGATTATAATCCTGAAACCGCCGCGCACCGCATCAAAACACTCTACAGACTTATCACGGAAGATGACCCGAAGATTGTAGTAACTACCATCGAAGGGCTTCTCCAAAAGATTATTCCCAGGACGTCCCTTTCCGCTTTTCCGGAAATCATTATAACAGGCGAAGAGGTCAACAGGGACCAGTTGTTAAATCACCTAATAAGTGGTGGCTATTCAAAAGCATCCATTGTAGAGGAGCCCGGAGACTTCAGTGTCCGTGGAAGCCTGATAGATCTCTTTTCGCCCCTTTATCCTGATCCGGTCCGTATAGAATTTTTTGGTGATACTGTTGAATCGATTCGAACCTTTTCCGCGGTTGACCAACGGTCGTTACAATACCTTGAGGAAGTTATCATCATTCCCGCCCGTGAGGTAATTATTTATCCCGATGAAACCGAACAGATCATAAAGAGGTTTCGGATGCATGCAAAACAATTTGAAGTCCCACATCCCCGGGTAGGGGAAATGATCGATCACATTGCACAACAGCATCAGTTTCCGGGAATTGGCGGTTTTCTTCCCCTGCTTTATCCGAAATTAGATAGTGTGGTTGATTATCTTCCCGGAGATGCCATACCTGTGCTCATTGACCTTTCATCTATTGAAAAGACGGGAAAAACAGCGGAAGAGGCGATAACGCAAAGCTATCTCACCCGCCGCTCCAAGGGACGGCTCTGCGTAGAACCTGAAGCATTATACCAAACGTCCGATAAGGCACTCCATGCGCTTTTATGCCGGGAGTCATCCATAGTTTTCAGGACCCTGCCCGTGGCCGGGGAAACCACACGGCCGTGTGGTTTTACCGTTCACAATAACGAAACGACCTCGCAAGCGCTCAGAACGGCAAAAGGGCACCAAGAGTTACTACGCCCACTAATCGACTGGATTAAAGAATGTCATGACGCAGGATGCTTCCCCACAGTAGTATGCGCGGGTCCAAAAGGGGCGGAACGTATTAGAAAGCTCCTCCGGCCCTATGGCATCACTACCTTTTCGGACAAAGATACTGCGCGAGACAGGCCGGACGGCCAATTTGGGCTCCAAATACGTTTTGGCCGGCTCTCAACCGGTTTTGTGTGGAAAGAAGAATCGCTGGCAATCATCACGGAAGAAGAAATCTTCGGTCCCAAAAGACGCCGTCTCAAACGCCCGACCCCTTCCGGGGAAACCCGTATTATCGACTTTCAGGATCTCAAAGAAGGAGACCTCGTTGTTCATATCGAACATGGCATAGGCCGGTATCAGGGACTCATACGACTGGAAGTAGCACAGCATGTGAATGATTTTCTCGTCATTGAATACCAGGGAAACGACAAGCTTTATCTCCCGGTCGACCGGCTCCATAATATACAGAAATATATGGGCATTGAAGGTGCTCTCCCTCGTCTCGACCGGCTCGGCGGCAGCTCCTGGGATAGGGTCAAGGAAAAGGTAAAGAAATCTGTTCAGAAAACAGCCAAAGAGCTTTTAGAATTATACGCGTGGAGAAAGGTTCAAAAGGGGTTTGCCTTTGCTCCCGGTGATCAGTATTTTGAGAAATTCGAGACAGCATTTGAATACGAAGAGACTCCTGATCAGGTCCGTGCCATCAACGAAGTCCTGGGTGATATGGAAACCGACACCCCCATGGATCGGCTTGTGTGCGGCGATGTAGGATACGGCAAGACCGAGGTAGCTCTGAGGGCTGCATTCAAAGCGGTCTGCGACAACAAACAGGCGGCAGTCCTAGTGCCAACGACTGTTCTGTTAGAGCAGCACCTTCAAACATTCAAAAAAAGGTTTGAACGATATCCGGTTATCGTTGCGGGTCTCAGCAGGTTTCGATCGACAAAAGAACAAAAGATGATTCTCAAACACCTTGCTGAAGGCAAAGTCGATATAATCATAGGGACACACAGGCTCTTGCAAAAGGATGTCATCTTTAAAGATATCGGATTGATCATCCTTGATGAAGAACAGCGATTCGGGGTTAAGGACAAGGAAAAACTGAAAAAGATTCGCAGCAACGTTGACGTCCTTGCATTAAGCGCGACCCCGATCCCAAGGACCCTCCACATGTCCATGATGGGGATACGGGATCTCAGCGTCATTATGACCCCTCCCGAGCATAGGTACCCTATTAAAACATATATTTCTCACTTTGACGACGCGGTCATTACGGAAGCCGTCATGCGCGAACAGGATCGGTCCGGCCAGGTCTTTTTCGTTCATAACAATATTCGAAGCATCCGGGCCATGGCCAGGTATATCCAAAATTTGGTTCCACGTGCCCGAATCGGCGTTGCACATGGCAGGCTCGATGAAAAGGAACTGGAAAAGGTCATGTTTCAATTTATCCGTCGGGACATAGACCTACTGGTTTGCACTACTATTATTGAATCAGGACTTGATATACCCTCGGCAAACACTATTATGATCAACCGCGCAGACAGATTCGGATTGGCCCAAATCTATCAACTCCGGGGGAGGGTGGGCAGAGGAGAAGAACAGGCGTATGCATATTTTTTCATTCCAGGAGAAAGCGCTATCACCAAGGACGCGCAGAAAAGGCTTCGCGTTCTCATGGAACATGAAAAGCTGGGCGCCGGCTTTCACATTGCCCTTAATGACCTTCAAATCAGAGGAGGAGGTACGATCCTGGGAACATCCCAATCCGGTCATATTGCAGCAGTCGGCTATGAGATGTATATTCAATTAATGGAACAAGCCATGAGCGAACTAAAAGGAGAGCCGATAGAAAAAGAGGTGGAACCGGAAATCAACCTGGGGCGTTCAGCCTATCTTCCGGAAGACTATATTCCTGACATCGATCAACGGCTTACCCTCTACAAAAGGCTCTCCCGCATGACCACGTTGGAAGAACTTGATCATTTCAGGACCGAATTGAAAGACCGCTACGGCCGTTTCACCGAAGAAGTCACCAATTTACTGGTAAAGATAGGATTAAAGATTATCGCAAAGAATGTACGCATCATCCATCTCGATGTATCTGAACAAGGAATACTCTTTACCTTTGACAATGATCATCGTGCCGACGCAAAAAAAATTGTGGACCTAATCAGCGCGTATCCCCGCAAGGTCTCTGTCACACCGGAAAAGCACTTAAGAGTCAGGTTTCCTTTTAAAGGGATAACAGATCCGCTTAAGGCAACAGAAAAGATTATAGAGGAGATTACATGAGAATGTTCAATAAAAGTTTGGCGATTGCCCTCTTTGTCCTTGTAGCATTCGGCTGTACGCAGAATGAAAAGGACGCCAGAAATAAGGAGACACTTATCAAAGTTGATACGTTAGCCGTGAGTCTTGCAGAGTTCAACGACGCCTATGAATTATCACAAATGATCTCGGAACAGCCCCAACCATCGGATACGCTCTCTGAACAAACGGACCGATTGCAGTTTCTGCGTCAACTGTTGGAAGAGATGGTCATCCTCAGGCGTGCGAAAGAATTGAACCTCACGGTATCGGCTCAAGAACTCGAAAAAGAGATAGACAAGATTCGGAAGGATTATCCGGATGATAGCTTTGACGAAATCTTTCTGAAAGAGGCCATCTCTTATGATCATTGGAAGGAAAAGATCCGGAAAAGGCTTCTGGTAAAAAAAGTTATCCAGACCGACCTCGTCCAAAACATTTCAATAACCGCGGAAGAAATCAAGTCTTATTATAATGAACACAAGGAAACATTCGGCAGGCCGGAGATGGTCCGAGTCTACCAGATATTACTACCCACAAATGATCAGGCCAAGGAGGTACTTGCCGAGATTAATAGGGGATCGTCGTTTCAGGATATGGCACGGACGCATTCCACTAGCCCGGACAAGGACAAAGGGGGCGATCTGGGATTCGTGGCAAAAGGAATACTTCCGGAAGTCTTGGACAAGGCTATTTTCAAGCTTAAAGAGGGGAAAATTAGTCCGGTCGTCAAGAGCGGTTATGGATATCATCTGTTCCTAGTGACAGAGAAGCAACCAGCCAGCAAGCCGGACCTTTCACGGGTGACTAAAACCATTAGAACGCGGCTCAAGGAAGAAAAATTAGAACAGGTATACGGTGCCTGGTTGGCGAAGTTACGCTCGCGCTATGAAGTCGAGGTAAATGAGAGCTTGTTGGAATAGTAGGCACTAAACATCCGGAATCCGCTCCGCATCCTCTTTGGCCACTTCAACCGCTGCGTACTGGCCCAATGCTTCCACGGATACCACAACGCGTTCTACCCCCCGGTAGCGTATAAAGGTCCCGATCACGCCGGTAAAGGGGCCTGCAATTACCATTACCCGATCCCCCTTTTTAAAGCGCACACCACCGACCTGAATAGGGTTATCACCTTCCACCATGATGCGAAGCGACGTTATTACTTCATCCGTCACCGGGATCGGCCCGTCTTTGTTTCCAATAATCCGGACTACGCCTACTGTTTTCAAGATCTCGAGTCGTTCATGGGGGTTCAGATCGCTTTTTACAAAGATATAGCCGGGGAAAAGGGGTACGCGAATGATCAAACGTCGATCGCGGCGCTTGCTGGGTTTGGCAACTTTGGGAAGAAATGCGTCAAAGGTTTTTTTTGTCAGACCGTCCGAAACGACCTGTTCAAAACGGCTTCTTGTATGAAGTACATACCAGGCAGATTTTATCTCACCAGGAATCATGCAATCCATATTAGCAGATGCCGAAAGTCAGGACAACCACATATATGATTATTCCACAAAATAAATGAAGCTCCTCACCCCGATTGGGATGAGGAGCTTCACTATATCATTATCATTCAAAATCTTTCCGCAAGAGACTTATTAACGAGGAATAGACCCCTCGCCTTCGCCAGACCAGTCGGTACGGGCGTCTGGCAGGTTCTTTTTAATTTTCAGGTTCAGCAAGAGAGGATCCTCACCCGTTTGCAGCTGATACTTTATCTCCGCAACACACGGCACAGGGAGCTTTTCAATAGATATCGTCTCATTGCTCATATTGGTCAGAACTGAGATATCATCCAGAACAAAGCGGCCCTCCGGACTGACGATATAGTCCGAACCCTTGCTGTGAATTGTTACTTCGATCTCCCCTACAAGGCTATCTGATGTGCCTTTATTGCTGCTTTCTGCATTAGCCGGCATCGGTGCAACTGCGAAGATCGACAGTAACAGACCAATGATCACTATGCTTCGTCTATGATTCAGGAATCTCAACATTACTGACCTCCTTTAGTTTGTTGTGTTCGGATGCTCATGCCAGGAAATGAACCCACTATTCATATTTAGATCAACGGCTTGATTTGTAATTCCGCCAAGGCTGTCTTGAATGAGGCCTTTAACACCGCTCTTACCTATATGGACAGCTGGCGTTGCCGCCAATCCCGTACCTATCTTATTCTTGTCAAGTATCTTGTCGGCATCTTCACCTATATCCACCTGGCCGATAACGTTCGTCAGGTAAGCGGTACCTGTTTCGCCGGAGAGCGCCCAAAGCCAGCTTTCGCCTCCAAATCCGCAAATATCAGAATTGGGAATAAAAGATGGCACCAGGAAGATATATTTTTCTCTTCCTAAAGTTTCGTCTGATCCGGCCAGAAACACGCCCCCATTTACAACCCGTTCCGAAGGATTGTCAGTGTCCAGGCTCCTGTACCAGCCTTGGTGCGTATCGACCTCAGTGACCAGCTGGTCATATGTTGCAAAGCCGCCGCCGAGGACTTTCCCACCTTGAAGGACCGTATACCCGTCTGCACTAAACAGATCATTGATATCCAACTCGAGCCCGGCATACGAATGATGTGCGCCACTGTCCTGATCAAAGAACGGATCCTTAATGCCGAATATGTATTGCTGCTGGTTGTCTGTTTTGTCCGCTGTGCTAAGATAGCGACCCGTACCAAAATAGACAAATATCTCCTCTAACGTTCGATCCCATCCTACGTCCACAGGAACCGTGATAGGAGCGGGAGAATCGAATATTGACGTCATCACCCAGGGGTTGACGGGATCATTTGGGTCATCCACATAGGTATCTTTATCGTCAAAGTCGGTTTGTATAACCCCCACCCTGTACATCTTACCTTGCCAGTTAACCCCTTGCTCATATGTTTCTCCGACATAGATGCAGTCCACGTTGTAATTGACCCCATGGTCCCACGATATCGGTGAACTCATAAAGGCCTTATTTTCTCCGGTCTGAAAATCTTTCACTAAGTCTCCGGTAGCCAAATCCAGGATCAAGACATGCCCCGCCTGGGTGCTGTTCCCCTCGTAGTCGGTAGGGCCTGATCCGATGGCACAGTACCATTTTTCCTTCACCTTGAAGATGCTCGGAATCGTGGTGGTAAGCCCTACGTTAGGATAAGCCTTTTCCCATAATAACCGCGGATTGTCCGGGACGGTTATATCCATGGCAAAGTAACTGGAAGAAAAGGTACGCGTCTCATCCGAACCGTCTCCGTCAAAGTCATCAGTAGACCATATATCCTTGCCGCCCGTATTCATACCGCAGAGCAAAATAGTGCCCCACTTGTTTGGGTGGCTGGCATCATTGGCAAATATCCTTGCGTCAAATACCATCGGCTGTAAATCGACGTAATAGACGTGGGTATAATCCTCCGATGGGAGCCACTTAAGGTGGGGGAGGAGACACTGCGGGATATACGCCCACTTCTCACCGCCGATACCTTCCGGCCCGGCCGCGGTATACGCGAGCGTATCTCTATCGTAGTTGCCGCACGAAAAAGCATGGAACATCCCATCGTTTGCACCCACATAGACAACAGTCTCGCGGTCCTTATATTTGCGGCCGTAGTTAGTATACGTGTCGTCTCCGTAGATAAGGCCAAAGTTGTTTATTGTCTTTGATACCTGTACCGCCGTGGAATGAACGATATCGCCCAATTTCCACACGCGGGAAGCGCCGTCCACGTCTATAGTCCGTTCCCTCAGTGTGGGACTTCCCACATAAGCTGCATCACCATCAGGTATACCCCGAATAAAATTGATCAGGTTGCTGACACGGTTATCATGCGTACTTCCTAAATAATCCCACGTAGCATTGTTTTTTACTCCTAAATACGGTTTCAACTCAGCGACATTACCCGTCGTAAATGGTATAAATTCACCAGCGTCTACCACGCCATCGTTGTCCTTGTCTACAAAGGTATAGATCGTGCGATCCGAGGCATCTCGGTTCGCAAGTATTTTCCCAGCTTCCCAAAGAGGATGTATAGCCGTCATATCAACGGCCTCCGGTGTTTCACTTGCAATGTCCGGATAAGGATTAGCGTCACTTACGGTATACCGTTCTATTCTAGTCTCGCCGGTACCTTCATCAAAATAGGTTGCGATGATCTTATCTGTCCCAACGTCTAATATTTTGTTATCATTGGTATCTTCCCTCAAGTTGCCGTGGTCGTCGATCCACAGCGACTGGAGGTACCCTAACCATTTAATCTCATCCGTACCACTGGTGACAGCGGGCTTAAAAAAGGCCTGCACAACGTTTCCTTCACCCTCACCGGAGGTTGCCAGCACAGAGACGGCCGTACCCGAGGCTGCCCTTTTCAGGAGGTCGGTGATGGCCTCCATAAGTTGTTGCTCCAGTTCGTAACCGCTCGGCGCCTGGTAATAAGCATCAGGGCTCCCGTCTCCATCTTCATCCCACTCCTCAACTAAATTGGGACTGTTGTCTCCGTCCTTGTCAATAAAAGCGCCATTCTTGGCGGCATCTTTAAGAAGATCGGATCCGGAACCAAAGGCAAATACCGTGTACAGGGTGATATTCTGAGTGCCATCAAGGTCTGGTCTCAGGTCGGTCGTATGGGCCCACAGGGCCACGTCGTCAAGGTAATTGGAACCATCGGAATCGTAAAATGTTGAATCATTACCATCGTTGTCGTAATCTCGCAGACTCGACGGTATATTCTTATCCATGGTGCTTTCACCATCCGTGATGAGCAAGATAAAGCTCTTGCCGCAGGGGACAAAGTCTTTCAGATCCTTCCAGTAATAAGGGTCGAATTGGTTATTTGTCGTGTAATCCCCATTATAGTAGTACGGCGATACTTGTTGGAAGTATCTTACCATCTCATAGAATGCTTCTGCCAGAGGGGTCCATGTATCAGCTTTCTTATTCTGTATTTTGTTAACGATATCGGTGATGTTTCCACGATCAGCACTGGCGGAAACATTTCCCCCTTCGCTCGAATTGTAGAATCCAAGGCCCCAGCGCGCTTTATCTTCCAGCCTCTGAAGTATCCCGACAACCTCTCCGTCCAGAAAGTCGCCCGGCTCTTCAGTCTCGTCCTTTTTCACCTTAATGGTATAGCGTTTAATATATCCGGAAAAAGGATCGCTATCGTCATCTGCGTATATATATCCAGCCTTAATACCATAATAATAATTCTTGGCTTGATCCGTATACGGAGAGACCACGATTCCGGCATCCATAGCGTCCTGGCTATTATTAAAATTCTTTCTATAATAACGGCTTGGTTGAGCGTTATGATCGTCTCCGGTCAGGGTCGGGTTCCCACCGGACAGCCCCCCTACCAGGACCTTTCTGGCGACATCGATTCTCCTCATGCAGAGCCAGTTCAGCCAGTTGCCGTCCCACTCGCCGGTTGGGTCCCTTTCAAACTGATTACTTGAATAAGTATATCGTGATTCAGGGTCAAAATAACCATAATAGGTGGTCGCCTCAGCTGGAGCATATTCCACATGCAACAAGGGGGCTTGGCTCTCGCTGTTGTCACGGGACCTTGCTTGTCTGCGCGCATCTTGCCCTGACGAACTGGAGATCTTGAACACCATGCCATTGCCACTCGACCATCCGCTCCTGTTTACGATCTCCTGCACAATTGAAGAGATGTCAGGAGATTGATAGGCGGTCCCACTTGTCCACGCGGGCACTTCCCAGTTCACAGAGGCAGTGGTATCGGTCCGACCTGATATATCGCTGTTTGTGCCGGTAAATGTGGGTGCGTCGTCAATATCCTGACCAGTAAATGTGAGCGTAGCCCCAGCAACGGCGGCCGCTGAATTTGCGTAAGCGGTAAACTCTATATAAGCATTCGTTATCGTAGCCCCCTGGGGGATCTCCACCTCTTTGAACCGTGTACCGTTCAGCATATTAAAGTACGGATTATTTTCATATGCCAGATCCAGGTCAGCACTTCCCGTAAAAGAATAGCCGTCGCTCACCCGTTCTTCAGCATCGTCGGATGATGTGCTCACTGTCGTTTCAACCGTACCCGTGTAACCGGCTCCTGAATAAGGATGGGTCGTGACGAGTCCTCCGTCGCCTGGCCAATCTCCATAGGCGCAAAAATTCATACTGCCGGAATTATCCAGAAGGATAAGGATATTAGGCTGGACGCTTTCCGTAATGGAAATGGGATAGCTGGTATAATCTGACATACTCGGCTCTACGGCATAGGCGCTGCTGACGCCGCAGACCATCATGACGAATACGCTTATTATCGTAATTATTTTTGATTTCATAGTTATCTCCCCTCTCTCCGTTCCAAGATATTGGGTCGTGTTTGACACTGTGTGAACAAATTTTTTCTGACACCCGTATTCCGTGTAAGAGCTATTGTGAACCTCTCCTGTTCTTACTGCGCCCGGTAACGATACTCGGCTCCGACGATTGAGGACGACCCATCAGGCGCTGTCCCAAGGGCATTAAAATTATATTGGATAAATACCGCCCCTCCTCCTCCGCCACTGCCGCCCCTTCCAAAGACAACACCGGGTTGTAGCGGGGCCCCCCCGGCGCCAACCCCACCAGCGGCAACATTGAGGACATCCACTGCAACGGTACAATCGCCCATCACCATTTGAATGTCGGGGTTGATGGTCGTGGAATCGCCACCATCAAGAACGATACCACTCAGCTCGTTAAAAAAACGGTCAGGGTCAGCTAAGTCTTGGTCGAATCCAAGAACAGTCACCTCGTCCGGAGGGACCCCTATGACCGTATCCGGCAGATTGGCCCAGGCATCAAGAGTCGCACGGACCAGCCTGGGAGTCGCCTGCAGCCCACTGTTTGCGGCGTAAAAACCCATCTTGTTCATTTTGACATTGCCGGTTGCTTCAATCTCCACCGTCGTGGTGTTTAAACTCGATATTCCGATCAATGAAAGAACAGCCAGTATCAAAAGGGCGATAACAAGGACCGTACCCCGTTCTCTCTCTTCTTTGTCTCCGAATAGGTAACACATTTTGAATACTACCCCCGAATATACTTATTAGAGTGCCTACAAACCCATGTTACGCACAAAAAACCGGGACTGTAAGGTCCTGGTCCGAAAATTAGTATTGAACATTGCAGATGTGGCGTCCCTATTTACGAACGACGGATCAGGCCGAGCCGTACGTACTTCAATATTAATGGTCACTACTCGAACAGTCGCCCGGTCGGCCGCGGTCAATGGTGTGGCAAGCGTACCATTAGTGGGATCGGCATCGGTATCATAGACAAATGTACAGGCGGTTACATTGGGAATCAGGGCCACTGCACCCAATGGGTTGCCCGCGCCATCGTTCCATTCTTGCCATCCAGCCACGTTCCATGACCATTCCTGTCGGGTAATTTCACGGGTGCCAGGATTGTAGGCATAGCAAACAGCCTCGGTCACACCATCATTGTCCGTATCCGCCTCAAAAGTAATCGTAGTCGCTTGAGCATCTTCAATCTCTTCATTGTTACCGTCCGAAACCGGCAAACCCGCGTCTGTATTGATCGTATCACGTATGAATCCCGCCATCCGAATCTCACGCCCCAGGATATCGAGCCCTGCCCGCGCGTCCTGCTGCGCCTGAGCTACCTGATTCTGTGCGGTATAAACTTTATCGGAACTGACATAGATAGAACATATGGCCGTCATTACACAGGCGGATATGGCCAATGCAATTAACAGCTCTACAAGGGTGAAACCCTCATTGTTTTTCTTGTTTATTATTTTGCTTTGCGTCATCATCGTACCAACCATTCATTCAGTTTAAAGGATAGAATCTGCAACCATCATCCTATAAACAACCTGTCGTGCGGTCTGGTTTGTCCAGGTAACGACCACAGCGACCGTTGTTACATTCTGGATCGGAGTATTAGCCTGAACGTACCAGCCCACATTATACTGGACGTTATTAATAGTATACGGGCTACCCGGATCCAATTGGTCCACATTAGCTAAGTCGGACTGGATGTTGAAATTATTGGCAGCTCCGTTCCAATTCGCACCTGCGTCCGCATCTGCCAAAGACGGGTCATTAAAACCCGCATTCTCCAGGGTTTCCGCTGTATCCTGGGCAAGTATCATTGCTTCGGTCATATCGTGGCTAAAATCGTTTCCCTCTATAGTATGGATCTGCATCCCCGCAACTCCCAAGAGCCCTACAGCCAGAACCGTTATTGCAATGAGTACTTCCAGGAGAGAAAACCCATTATTGTTTTTCATGCTATCCATCTTTTTCCCCTTATCTGACGGTTTAACTATGGTCGACCCAGGTTCCCCCGCCATCGCGCATCTGTCTGCTTATCCTCCCCGTCGCCGTAAAGTTTACTCGCACAACCCTGCTCCCTGCAACCGCCTGCATGTCGACATTCCCCGTGACAATCGGACCACCTCCAACGGCCTGCGTCGCCAGGCCCTGGCTGTTGTACGCGCAACAAAACGTAGCGTTTGGCAGCCCATTATTGTTATTGGTGAAACTGGCGTTAAGGAGATCCACTCCGTTCGGCATCCCCTTTTGGGGAAACACCCTGACCTCGCCCGCATCTTCAATCCAATTTGCGTTGGTGTCCATAAAGACAAAATAGCTTCCCCCCGGAAGTGCTCCCGCGGTTCCGGCCGGCTGAAATACAAGAACGCATTGAGGACTTACGCCGCCGGCATTATTACGAATAGCGCTAACCCTGGCCCGCTGGAACGCAGAGATAACATCAAGACAGGCTGAATTAAGGCGATATCCTGACCCAAAAGAACGGGAACCAAGGGCGGCACCCATTGCCAAAGCCCCTATTACGGCTATGACGATCATGAGTTCTATCAGGGTAAAGCCCTTGCATGTGGTGCAGCCTTTTTTTATCGTTTTTTTCAACAATGGCTTAACCTCACTTTTAACCTCGTTTTTAAGTGCCCTTATTTCTGTGCGGCACATATCCAATCGTATCGACTATTCTAATGAGCAAGGTTAATGCCAAAACCTGTTATTCTGAAAAACTGAGCCTAACTATTTAATATAAAATAGTAAATTAAAGAGCATGGCTGGCTCGGCTACAGGGCTCTAATAAAAACCTTTAAACTTTTTTAATTATATCTAAACTTATTTAATAGATTTCGACGGTGTGGTTGAATGGTTGGATGCCTGACTACTCGACTGCTGAACGATTTGATGAAGGCCCGGCATGGACCTTCTCCCCTATGCGGATGTCTCGACTCGATTTAGTTATCAATGCTGTGGCAGTGTTTTTCTCTGTACGGATAACCAGAATCTTCCCTATGACAACAGGAGGAGGCAAGACATGTCTCTGAGCATCATCTGCATAATATGTCTCTTTTTCCTGTACGTAGATATCATACGATTGGCCGATTTTGATTTTGTCATCTTCTCCTTTATCAATAAAGGCGGCCATACCTTCACAGAGTATACTTTCCCTCTCTTGTTCATCTGCCGAAATTATCATTCCCTCAAGATCGGAGACGCTTTCTACCACCTCTATTTTGTGTGACTGTTTCTCATAGGGCATCAACAGATCTCCAGGGTGTATTTCTCTGTACGATTCCACGATATCGCCTGTAACCATATCAGGCAACACTTCGGTTATAACAACAATACCGAGGAGAAGGTGTTGAACACCAACCACTCTTTCTTGTAACGGATGTTTCAGAGGTTTGTAGGTCCTAAACACAGTGAATTTATCCCCTGCCTTAAACTCTGCCCCGTCGTAACTATGGATATAAACCGTGTCTCCTATACTCAGCAGGCCCTTGTGTTTCACAGAACTCAGAATCTCTCCGGCCCCTCTAACACCGTTTTTGCGTATAAACCCCACCCTGTCTATAGAATCGCAGGTGATAACTTTACGCGGTTTTTCTTTTTTTGGCATCTCCGGTACAGGAGTTGGAAGCGGGCTGATATCAATCTTGTTATAAAGTTTGATACGGCTTCCAGGATAGATCCAATGCGGATTGCGTATGTATTCATTTTTCTCCCACAAGTCAGGCCAAACATACGGTGAGTCGTAAAAATGCCTGGAAATATTCCACAGGGTATCACCCTTTTGGATGGTATAATAGAAACCGGCCTCAAATCGGGTAGTCTTATCCATGGATGCTTGCTCCTCTTCTCCCCACGAACCTATAGGATCAAATACCCCGATTACCAGTAAGATACAAATGAAGTAAGAGATCTTAAACACTTTTAGCTTAGCTGACAATATCATTTCCGGCATTTGTAGTATGTCCCTTATCATCACCTTCGATTATTTTGGGAGTGATAAAAATCAACAATTCTGTTTTACTGTTGGCATCTAATTTAGATTTAAAAAGCCAGCCAAGAATCGGAATCTTCGAGAACCACGGCACGCCTTGCTCGGACCAGGACCGCTCCCCTATGATGATGCCTCCGATAGCCACTGTTTCACCATCACCGACTAAGAGCTCGGTCTGGGCCTCTTTCGTGGTAATAGATGGAGCGCCCTGGACAGTATGTTGCCAGTCAGGCGCTTCCTTTTTCACATTTATTACCAAGCTCACTTTTTTGTCAGGGCTGATATGTGGCGTAACCTCCAGCATAAGCGTTGCAGCGGCGTATTCAACCGATATTCCGTCTTCTGACTGCTTGGGATACGGCACCTTATCGCCCTGTTGTATCGTAGCCTTCACATTGTCCAACGTGGCGATCTTGGGAGTAGAGACAATCTTGCCCCGCCCCTGGCTCTCCATGGCCAAAAGATTGGCATTAAGTGTTAGACTGGTCAAACCCGATATTCTGCTGAAGCCAAACCCGATTCCACTTGTCCATCCCGCCCCCGGGGGCAAGTTTACCAAGTAGTTTGCACCCGCTTGACCGGCAACCGACACTGCGCCACCTGATGTTCGTGAGTCAGTACTCCAAGATCCTCCCCACTGTATTCCTAATTCACGGGAAAAACTGGTTGATGCTTCTACTATACGGGCCTCTATTAGTACTTGTGGAGTTGGGATATCAAGTAGGGTTACAATATCAGTAGCCTCGTTCAGAGCCTTTTGAATGTCACGCATAATGATCATATTGGTTCGTTCATCCAAGGTCACGGTACCACGGCTACTCTTTATTTCACCTAACCGGTCTTTTATGTCTGTTCCCTTGGCATATTTTATCGCGATATATTCGGTAAACAGAGGATCAGCCTTTTGTTCTGATGCTACCTTAGCGGCCAAGGCGTCCTTTTCTTTTTGCAAGGTTTCCAGCTTGGCGATGCGGACTATATTTCCTTCGAGCACCAGCCCTAACGTGTTCATCTGCAAGACCAGATCCATCACCTGATCCCATGGGACATTGACCAGTTTCAAGGTAACCTGACCCTTGACATCTTCTCCTATGACAAAATTTTGCCCGCTTACTTCAGCAAGTATCCGAAATACATTGTGAATATTTGCATCCTGGAATTCGAGTGAAATTTTCTGCCCTGTGTATTTTTTCCCGGTTTCTGTTACAACCGCTTCTACTTTTGGGGCAACCTTTTTTTCAGGCTCCTTTGTGACCAATGCTGTTGAGCTCTCCTGGAGTATCTCTTTCCATTCCGGAAGCCGGGCCGCTGATAGAGGACGGGGGGGAACTATTGATGGATCGAAATGAAGAACATAGATATTTTCTTTTTGTTCAACTCGATACGGCACCATCTCGCGAAGTTCTACAGTGACAAGAACCGTATCCTTCTTATCGCGCATCCGTACCGGACTTATGCGATCAACCGCGCTTTTGAACCGTGTGGTAATCAATGGCCTCTCCTGGTACTGCAACATCTTTGTATTGCTAAGAACCAAGACAACCTTTTTATTAAATCGTTTTATTTCGTACGGCACCTTTTCAGAAGTCTCAATGACAACCCGGGATTTCCCCTCTTTTTGGGTTTCAAAATCGACTCTATTGATCCATGCCGGCTTTTTTGTAGTAGTTACCGTCTCCGGAACCTGTTCTGTCTTTGTTTCTTTTTGTTCGGTAGGGACAACTTCCTTATCTTCTTCTGTATCTTCTACCTCCTCTATCTCCTCTTTTGCAGAATATAAGACAGCAGGTTTTTCGTATTTAACTATAAGATCATTTCCTTCTCTCAACACCTCATGTTTTGCAGGCACTCCCAAATTAAGCTTTATACGAGCCGAACGGGCCTCCTCGTTTAGGTCACATCTGATCGACCTAACCAGTTCGTTCTCAACAGGGATATCTTCCTGAAAAGACTCAAAAGCGGTGTTTTCAAAAATGATATCCATCCCCAACGGATTGGGCAATGCTACATACGGCAATGGCTGTGAGGCGGTAATAACAACCGATACGTCACTGTCATTTTCTCTCACATCTATATTATGAATTATATTCTGTACAGAGGTATCTTTTTCGATGTCAGGTTTGGTGGTGACACGTGGCGCACATCCCAACAAAAGAATCAATACTATTAGACCAAGGAGCCCCACCCTATAATTGTAATGCCAAAATTTTTCTGTAGTTCGGCTCATTGCATACTCCCGTTATTATATTGTTTGGGAAGTTCCAACGTAACCTCACGGGTTTTAATGCGGCCGGAGATGTAATCCTCAACCTCTTCATTTACGACAACTTTATCTTTCAATACCTTGACCACCTTACCGAAGTTCGTTCCGATATAGGTGCCTTTGGCAATAATATAGCCCTTTCCTGAAGCATCCTGGACCATGGCCGTATTCCCTTTTGGAGACACTATGATACCTACAAGACTAACCTGATTGATGTCTATTTTTTGAAGGGGTGTCAGCGGAGCCGTCCTCTCCGGTCTTTTTTTCGGACCAGATGGTCCTCCATCTGCTCTGTCGCTGAGAATCGGCCTAAAAGGGTCTATTTTCCCTACAGGGTTATAGGAATACACCGGCCTCTCAGTTTCTTGTCCCTCTTTTGTAACAGGCACTTTTATTATTTTTTCCCCTTTTTCTAAAACGGGTTGGCTTGTTGGTTGTTGAGACTCTTTCGAAACAGATGGTATCGCTTCTTCCTGAACTGCTTCAGAGGCGAGACCGGCCGGCCCTTTTTGTTCCTTTGGTTCCGTGGTCGTTACCGGTTTCGCAGGCACCGTAGCATCCTTAACCGTATCCTTTTCAGAACCCTTGGAGTCCTCTTTTGAGTCAGCAGGCTTTGCCTTCACACTCTTTTGCACTACAATCTTCTGGCGCTGGCGAACAACTCCTTCCTCTTTAGGAGACGGGGGGGGTTCATTGCATCCCGTTGCCAAACAGATAAAAAAGGCGCATCCTAACAAGAGGCACTGCCAAGTACCTGTAAGCAAATTATTGCTTTGTGTTTTTCCCTTTTGATGAAGCAGCATCTGAACCTTCTATAAACCTGTAGGTTTTTGCAATACACGAGGTGGTTAACATATACGACTTTTTTTCACCTTTAATCTTTATATCAAAAATATTAACTATTCTATGCAACTTACTAACTTTATCAAAGAAAAGGGCTGTGTTGTGGTACGAACCATTTACCTTGATGGTTACAGGAATTTCAGCGTAAAAGCCTTGCACAACCTCCTGCCCAGGTTTAAACAGGAGAAACTCCAGTCCCACTGATTGCCCGGCCATGGTCACCCCGTCCAAAAGTTGGGAGGTTTCCTTCTTATCAGGAAGAAGTTGCTTTGCTTTTTTAAACTCTATCTCAGCCTCTTTAAAGTCTTTTTCCAATCTTGCCAAGCTCCTTGCTTGCGCTTTCGCTTTTGCCAATTCACCTTGCAGTCTGGAATATTCTCCGGACAGCCCGGTAATCTTTTCGGATTTGGGAGAATAAATAAGGAAATAAAAGCCAACCATCAGAAGTAAAAAGGTAGCCGCGCATATTAATATCCTGTGAACCCTGCTGAGGGCGCCGATCTTTTCAAACGGAATGTTAGGGAGTTCTATTTTTTTCACTTTACCCCCTTTGAGTCTGTCTGTATGCTTACATTTGCCAGGTCTGGATTAACTGCTATGCAGTTTACTAAGAATTCTTTAAATTTCAGCTTGTTATCAATTGTGACCTGTTTTGAAGACGTTAGATCAACGTTCTTAAAATACTTTGACGTATCCAGATTTTTCATAAACCGTGCTATTGTCGCGTTGTCTACTGCAACCCCCTGTATATTAAGGGTTCCATCTTTATCTTCCATACTCTCCAACCACATTCTGTTACCAACTACACACTGAGTCATGGCATCCATGATTCTAATTGGTCCGGAACGTTCAAGCTCCAGTTTTTGAATAACACCTTTTTTAGTGTTAACTACTTTCAGTTTCTTTTTATATTCTTCTACCTTACGAATTGTCTCCTCATGGGTGGCCAACTCGGCTTTAACAGTTTTAATATCTGTGTTAAGCGTTTCAATCTTCCTAGACATTGCATTCCAAACAAAGAGCAAAGCACTCAATACCAGCACAACAAGGCCAAGAAATATACTAACCTGCTGTCGAATATTCTCTTTTTTCCTGGCGGTCCTAAATGGTAACAGGTTAATCTTGATCATTTGTCACCCACTCTCCGTAGTGCCAATCCAACAACAATGGCAGCCTGTGGAGCCACCTTTTGTAAGTACTGAGAATCAGTGTGTTTTACCTCTAAGGACAATGCTTTAAAAGAATTAAGTAGTTCCACGTCAACAGATGTCTCAACTTTAAGAAGGTCAATCAGACCTTCAATCTGCGCACATCCTCCACTTAAAAATATACGTTTGATATTTAAGTCGGAATTGGTGGTATAGAAGAAATCAATAGCTCTTTTAATTTCATTACACCAATTGGAACTGATTTTCGTAACGATATCTTGCAGGGCGTAAGGAGAAACTTTATCAGAGGGGGTCCCCGTCTTGACCGCCTCAGCCTCGTCAAATGAAAGGCCGAACTCGGACATGATTTCTTTTGTAATCTGTTCACCCCCCAAAGCAACATCACGGGTCAGTGCAGATACATTATCTTTCAAGATATTGATATTAATCTTGTTTGCTCCTATGTCAATGAGTACTATTTCTCCATCCTCATCCCCCAAAAAATAATTGGTTGCGAAAGCATTCTCCAGGGCAAAGGCGTCTACGTCGATCACACAAGGAGTCAGGTCCGCCCTGTTAAGTATCTCGAGATAAGTATCGACAACCTCTTTTTTTGCTGCAACGAGCATGACTTTCATCTGATTCGGATTCTGATCACTATCCCCTAAGATATGAAAATCTATATTCATATCTTGTACATCAAAAGGGATATACTGCTCTGCCTCAAATTGAATCCTTTCACTCAATTCTTCGTCGGACATCTTAGTAAGGGCAATTTTTTTTATAATTACCGAATACCCTGCAATGGAAACTGCCACATTTTTTTCTTTAAGCTTCGATTCTGATAAGAGATCCTTTATGGTCTCGACAATTACATCGGGTTCTTTAATAATTCCTTCCGCAATAGTATCAATTGGCAAAGGTTTCATGCCAAAATGTTTTAAAACCAACCCATTAGAGTTTTGTCGGATGTCGGCTACTTTAATAAACCTGGATCCGATATCCAGACCTATCAAGTGGTCCTTTTTGGCAAAAAGCATAATTAATCCTCGCTCCCAAAGACCTTGTCTTTTTCGCTTACATTATATCCCAATGCTAATATGATCTTTCGTTTGGTTTCCATCCGA
Organism: Pseudomonadota bacterium; assembly: GCA_043818915.1. Taxonomy (GTDB): domain Bacteria; phylum Desulfobacterota; class Desulfobacteria; order Desulfobacterales. Next base: position 44,905 of record JBDRFJ010000085.1, read on the forward strand.
CAGGGCATTCCCTTTTCAAGCCTGTCAATAGTTATGGGTGAGACACCTGCTTTCCTGGCAAGCTCTGCTTTGCTCATTAAAAGAGACTCTCTAATTTGACGTACATTGTTTCCCATATTATCGACTCCTATGCATAAAAACCTTGAGTAAAAAATACATCGCCCTTATCTATAGTTCCCTATTCTCCTGAAAAAAAAGAAAAAATTCTATAATATTTTTATTAACAGACGCACTCAAACTGTCAAGCATATTATCATAAGTTATTCTAAATTGTTATAAATTTTATGCTAATTATATACTGATGACTTGTTTTGTACCATATATCGTATAGACTAATTAAACTGTCTGAATCTTAATTAATTATCTATATCGGTTAGCATCAACAAAACATAAATTATTTTTTAAAAAATTGTTCAGAGAGAGATTTTTTTGAAACAAAGCTGAATATACGGAATCAAAAAGAAAAATTTCACCCCGCGAACGGCTACTAAAAGATAGTTGACTCGAATTCTGTATGAGAGTATTTATAGTATTTTCGATTTCGGATCTCAGATTTCGGATTTCTGTTTTCTGATCCAACAGGAGCAAAAAATATGAATCAGGCCATTAAAGATGCAGGCATTGAAGATATCTTTAACAAGGTCGAAAAGCAGCAACGCCTTTCCTTTGAAGATGGAGTTCGCCTTTACCGATCTGACAACCTCTTAGCTCTCGGGTCAATAGCCAATATGGTAAGAGAGAAGAAGAATGGGAATAGAGCGTATTACATATATAACCAGCATGTCAATTATTCCAATATATGCGTCAACCTGTGCCGTTTTTGCGCGTTCGGCAAAGACAGGGAAGATCCTGCCGCATACGAGATGACCATTGAAGAGATCGTGGAAAAGATCAAAGAAAGAATAGACGAGCCTATCTCAGAGGTCCATATTGTGGGCGGACTCAATCCTGATCTTCCATACGGCTATTATCTCGAGATGCTTAGAGAGATAAAAAAGGTCAGGCCCTCCATACATATTCAGGCATTTACCGTTGTAGAGATCGCTCATCTTGCTCATCTCGCTGAAAAGCCCGTAGAAACTGTTATTGAAGAGTTGAAAGAGGCCGGCCTGGGTTCAATCCCCGGGGGCGGTGCTGAAGTCTTCAGCACGAGGATTCGGGAAAGACTCTGCCCCAAAAAGTTGTCGCCCGAAGGGTGGCTCGATACGGCAAAAATTGCTCATAAGGCTGGATTGCGGTCGAATGCCACCATGCTTTATGGTCATATTGAAACCTACGAAGAGCGAATAGAGCATTTAATAGCCTTAAGAAACGCTCAGGATGAAACCGGAGGGTTTCTAACATTTATCCCTCTTGCGTTTCATCCCAGGAATACTGATCTTGCAAGTCTTTCTCCTACAACCGGCTTTGAGGATCTCAAAAACATTGCTGTTGCACGATTGATGCTGGACAATTTTGACCATATCAAGGCCTACTGGGTCATGATAGGCCCAAAATTAGCTCAAATCGCTCTCTCCTTCGGGGCAGACGATATTGACGGGACAGTCATTGAGGAAAAGATCACACACATGGCTGGAGCAGAGACCTCCCAGGCGCTAACCCGAAATGAACTCAGGCGAGTTATCCGGGCAGCCGGGAGAGAACCGGTGGAGAGGGATACGTTGTATAATGAAAAACATTGCGGAAAAGATTATCGCGGGTAAACGGGTTGAATGGGACGAGGCCCTCACGCTTTATAAAGAAGCCGATATTTTGACTCTGGCGTCCCTTGCACACCACATCAAGACCCGTCTGCATCCTGAAAATATTATTACATATATTGTTGATCGAAATATCAATTATACCAATATTTGTATATCCAAATGTCGTTTCTGCGCCTTTCACAGAGATCCTGACTCGCCTGAAGGGTATGTTCTGGATTCCAAAACCCTTTATGAAAAGATCGAAGAAACTCTATCACTTGGCGGAAGACAAATCCTCCTTCAAGGCGGACTCCATCCAGACCTTTCTCTTGAATTTTATGAAGAGATGGTTTCAGGTATTAAGAAAAACTGTCCGATATGGATCCATGGGTTCTCGCCTCCGGAGGTGGTGCATTTGAGCGCTATATCAGGATTAAATGTAGAAGAGGTTCTAACCCGTCTGATTCGATCCGGGCTCGATTCAATTCCCGGCGGCGGAGCTGAGATCTTGGTCGACCGGGTCAGGGGAAAGGTTTCTCCTAATAAATGCGGGGCGGCACAATGGCTTGAAGTTATGAAAACAGCGCATGAATTAGGTCTTAAGACCACGGCTACTATGATGTTCGGACATATAGAGACCATCGAAGAAAGACTTGAACACCTCTTTAAGATCAGAGATCTGCAGGATACGACCTCCGGGTTTACCGCCTTTATACCGTGGCCCTTTCAGCCCGGGAATACGGACCTTCCCAGCAGTAAAACAACAGGCATAGAATATCTGAAAACATTATCCATATCCAGGATAGTCCTGGACAATGTACCGAATATTCAAGCCTCATGGGTAACCCAGGGGGCTAAAGTTGCCCAGGTATCACTTGCCTTTGGGGCCAATGATATGGGAAGCACAATGATTGAAGAAAACGTAGTGGCAGCCGCCGGGGTATCATTCCGTCTTCCTGAAAAAGAGATTGTTCGCATCATAGAAGATGCAGGATATAAGGCGGCGCGAAGGAATATGACATACACTCTGGTATAGTTTTTAAGAAAATGTTTTTTAGGTAAGTTAAAGGTTCAATTTCGAAATCCGAAGCACGAAACAAATTCAAATGACCAAAAAACAAAATCCGAAACAAAGACATTGGAGAATTGGGATGGGGGATTTGAAGAATTGAAGGATTGACGTGCTGAGCCATTAACCTCCTAAATTTGCATCGTTTTGAACATTTGACATTTTGATTTTGAATTTGTTTCGGATTTCGATATTCGATATTCGGATTTATTTAAGCCGTGTATCAAATGCAACAACCAAAATGTCTTTACTAAACGTCTATGGCATGACCCAAACAATATACCACAAAGCCAAATGGATATGCCCTGTCACTCGCCCACCCATGGAGGGAGGGGTAGTGGCTGTTAAGGACGACACTATCGTAGGGATAGGGCATGAAAAAGATCTTCAAGGATTAGATCATGGCCCGATCATCGATCATGGCGATGTCGCTATCCTACCCGCATTGGTAAATGCCCATACTCATTTAGAACTCTCCTGCCTGGAGAAAAGGATAAAGACCGGTGTGGATTTTATGGACTGGCTTCGCTCCCTCCTCGCAGAATTAGACAAACTGGATGAAGAGGATTTCAATCATGGAATAGTCCGCGGCCTAAAAAAGAGTTATGAGAATGGGACCGGCCTGTTGGCGGATATCTCAAATACCGGTCGATCCGTAGATTATCTTAAAAAGGTTTTCATAAAAGGCGTTGTCTTTCTCGAGGCGCTCGGGTTTAACTCAAAAACTCTTCCGCTATATTTTGAAAGATTGAAGCGGCATTTTAATAGATTGAAACATTGCGAGCATCCCCGTATCGGCCTTGCCGCGCACTCCCCCTACACGGTCTCACCCGAGCTTTTAAAGAAGATTCAGGCCTTATCCATGCAAGGCTTTCCAATGCTCTCTATTCACGTTGCAGAGAGCAGATACGAATCAGATTTCCTTATGGGTAATGGTCCCATGTATGACCTCCTAACGGAACGCAAATTCTGGAACGGCGACTGGTCTCCCCCTAAAAAAAGCCCTGTGCAATACCTGGACGATCTCGGGTTAATCACTCCGCATACGCTTTGCATACATCTGGTGCAGATATCAAATGGAGACATTGAAACCCTATCAAAAAGGAGGTCCAAAATTTGCCTGTGCCCGAGGAGCAACCATAAATTGAGAGTAGGCTATCCCCCGGTGGAAAAATTAATGCGCGCGGGCCTGAAGATCGCGCTCGGAACCGACAGCCTTGCCAGTAATGACGATCTGTCTGTTTTAAAGGAAATGGCGGCAATAAAGGAGATTGCTCCTTCCATCCCTCCGGGAGAAATTATCAAGATGGGGACCATAAATGGGGCGGCTGCGCTTAATATGGGAGAACACGTTGGAAGCATCGATGAGGGGAAAGAAGGATTATTGATTTCTGTCCCGGTAAGCTCTTGTGCTCCTGAAAAATTGTATGAAGAGATTGTGTGTGAAGGGTATAGCAAAGAGATTAAATGGATCAATCAAGACAGATAATTCCCCGCGTGGGGAGAACCGACTATCTCAACACCAGGCCCGTCTTCTACGGTTTTGACAAAGGAGTGGTTAAAGAAACATTCACGACCACAAGGGGAGAACCGAGCTACTTAAACCGTCTCCTGGCAGAAGGGGAACTTGATATCAGCCTGATATCATCTGCCGCGTATGCCTTTGATTCGAAAAAGTATTTGATCCTTCCAGACCTTTCCGTCAGCTCCTTCGGGCCTGTGGACAGCGTGCTCCTTTTGAGCAAAGTCCCCATTGAAAAGCTGGACGAAAAATTAATAGTGCTTACCGAAAGTTCTGCTACCTCAATTCAGTTGATACGGCTCTTGCTCACAAAACTTTTTAATGTAACCCCGGTCTACACAACAAAAAGAATACATGCGGACACCGTGTCAAACAGTGGTTGTCACGCTGTTTTGGCTATCGGTGACGAAGCCCTACGGTTAAGGCAGCAATCGATCTTTCCTTACGTACTTGACCTTGGCGAGGCATGGCGCAAGCTTACCGGTCTTCCCTTTGTCTTTGCTGTCTGGGCCGTGCGCAAGAAATTCTACTCAGCCCATCCCGAAGCCTGCAAAAAAATCCACAGCTCCATACTCTCATCAAAAGCATACGGTCTGGCACATCTTGCCGAAATCAGCGCCGAAGTACACAATAACGCAGACCTAACAGTGAAGGAATGCAGGGAGTATTTTAATCACCTAAAATATGACCTTGATGAGTCCTACCAGAAGGGATTGAAATGTTTTTTTGACTACCTTTATCAAATGAAGGTAGCGCCAAATCCGGTGGAAATCCGGCTTATAGACTGATCAACTAGAGCTGTTTTGCCCTGAAAACCCTATGGATTTTGCTGGACAACAGAATTGAAGATGGAGTAAATAAATAAGAGTAGAAGCAATTTTACGCAGTTTGCAAAGGTTTTAGTGGAAGGTTACTAAAGGAGTCTCCCCCATGAAGGTCAGGATCGAAAGGGACAGTATCGGAGAGATAGCGGTCCCGGCAGACAAATATTATGGCGCGCAGACCGCACGGTCGCTTAAAAACTTCAAGATAGGCACGGAACGAATGCCGCTTGAGGTTATCAGGGCGATGGGTATTGTCAAAAAAGTCGCGGCGACAGCCAATGCCAGGCTTGGACTTTTGGAAGAAGACAAAGCCAAAATCATATGCCGGGTGGCTGATGAAATAATTGACGGCAAGCTTGACGAGCACTTTCCACTGTTGGTCTGGCAAGCAGGGAGCGGGACCCAGACCAATATGAATGTAAACGAGGTCATCTCCAACCGGGCGATTGAGGTCCTTGGCGGCGAGATGGGAAGTAAAAATCCGATTCATCCCAATGACCACTGCAACAAATCTCAATCTTCAAACGATACCTTTCCCACCGCTATGCATATTGCCGTGGTTTCAGAGTTGAGTGGCCGACTCCTTCCCATGCTTTTTTTGTTGGAAGAGACTCTGGCCGACAAGGCAAGGGCCTTTGGTCAGATTGTAAAAGTCGGAAGGACGCACCTTCAGGATGCAACCCCCATCACATTGGGACAAGAGTTTTCGGGATATGCCTCTCAACTGAGTCACGGAATTAGGGTGATACAAAACACCCTCCCGCATCTCCTGGAGCTTGCAATAGGAGGCACGGCCGTAGGCACCGGCCTTAATACACATCCTGACTACGCAAGACTGGCGGTCGAAGAGATAGCAGCCATCACCAAATACCCTTTTGTTTGCGCTGAAAACAGGTTTGAGGCATTGGCCGCCCACGATGCCGTCGTAGAGGCGAGCGGCGCTCTTAAAACGGTCGCCTGTAGCCTAATGAAAATCGCAAATGACATACGATGGCTGGCAAGCGGGCCTCGGTGCGGCATCGGCGAAATCATCATTCCCGCCAACGAGCCGGGGAGCTCGATCATGCCGGGCAAGGTCAATCCCACTCAGTGCGAGGCAATGACCATGGTATGCGTCCAGGTTGTCGGAAACGACGTCACTATCAATACGGCGGGGGCATCCGGCAACTTTGAGCTGAATGTCTTCAAGCCGGTCATGATCTACAATCTTCTCCAGTCTATCCGCCTTCTTGCAGATGCATGCGAGACCTTTAATGATAGGTGCGTGGTCGGGATAGAACCGAACATGGAACAAATCAAAAGAAATGTAGAAAATTCATTGATGCTGGTTACCGCCTTGAACGCAAAAATAGGATATGACAACGCCGCAAAAATAGTTAAAAAGGCTCATGCAGAAGGTAAGACTCTGAAGGAGGCGGCTGTTGAGTTAGGTCTTTTGACGGAAAAAGAATTTGACAAATACGTCAGGCCGGAGGAAATGATCGGACCGAAGAGGCTGTCCGAGAATTCTGATCCTTCTGCAAAAGCGTGAATATCTCTTGTTAAGAGCTTCCCCACATCCCGCCCTCAAATCTGTGGGCTATGAGTTGAGTTTCCCCCTTTTTGAAAAACTGTCGCACGTCTTCAGGCAATGAATTTTTTTTCTTATTAATAGCTGGGAGAACTTTTTTCCTTACAAACTCAGCGAATGACCCCTCTGAAAACTTTAATATATCCATATACTCACGAAAAAATGCTACAGGTAGCTCAAGCTCATCCCTTCCTTTTAAGTATTCATAGCAAAGGTGGGCAATATGCAGAACAGCAACATCCTTTTGATGTTCTTCCGAAATTTCTGATGGAGGTAAGTATTCAGGATAGTGTTGATACCTTATGGTCTGGCAAATAACATCCGGGAGATCCCATTTTTTCAGAAGAAGCGCCCCAATAGTGGCATGGTCCATCATATCGATAAGCAAAGCCATTTTTGGGTACTGTTTTTTCAACAATAAGACAACACTCTTGCCGATGTCGTGCAGTAAACCTATAGTGCTTAACATCGGCGCTTGTTTTTTGCCGCACAGTTGGGATATCTCAAAACATAGAAAAGAGACCACGGCAGAATGAAACTGTAGTTCTCGAAATCCACGAGTGGCGGGCATAACACTTCGGACGCCATCAGTAATTACTAATTGGTAAACCTGGCCGAAACCAAGAAGCAAGACCGCATGTTGAAAATCTGTAACCTTATTTTGCAAATTATAATATGGCGAATTGATTGTTTTCATGACTATACCCACCAAAGAAGGGTCTAAGTTGGCGAACTTAACTACGTCGGATGTTAACACGTCTTCGTCGCGAAGCATAAAAGCCAACTTGGTCGCATACATGGGCAAGCGGGGGATACTTTTTAATATGTTTTGTATTATCTCTGAACCCTCGTATTCATCCTTATTTGCGTGGATAAAAGTTCGGACACGAGCAGTTAAATAGTCATTCTTGTCGGCTAACTCGGCATCCTTCATAATGAAACGGTTGATGCGTTGTTTGGCAAGATCGTATAAATTTTGATAGATCAACAACTGGGTCTTGGGCGCTAAAGCATACATGCTTTGTTCGTCGAGGACCAAGACAGTTACCGGTTCTGTCGCAAGCACCGACACAGTCTTACGCTTCTGTTTGATAAAGGCAATCTCTCCTAAGCAGTCTCCCTGTCTAAGCACGGCAATTTCTTTGCCTTGATTGGAAAGATTGTTTATTATCTTTACCGATCCCCCCAGAATGAAGGATATGGTCTTATCCGTATCGCCTTCTTTAACGAGAACTTCGCCGGGGTCGATTTTATTTATGCTGCCGATCTTATATATGGAAATCAGTTCCTTATCGCTTAACCCCTTAAATGCCGGGTGGCGATAATATCTACCCTTTTTATTTGAAATAGAGGCCATAGTGTGTACCAATTCCGCTAAATTTTAAGCAAAAATATTGTCGGGTTTAAAAGGGTGAGTTCCTTCGATAACCTCTATTCCGGCTTTGGCCTTAATCTTTTTTATCAATGTATCCTTATACGGACAATGGTCGACAATACAGGGGCCGATATGAATTTTGGTAGGTTTCTCATCCATGGGCGCATTCCATAGTTTTACCTGTGCAAGCCGTGTGACAATAGTAGGTCCCGGACAATCACCGCAGTTCAATAGACCCATAACCTCAGCCTCCTGGCCTGCATAGCGTTCGAATTCTCCCTTTCTGCGATTGAATCCGACCAGACATCTGGAACATCCGATACAAACGTCATCCATAGCTTTTTTGCAACCGACAATCAAAATTTTCTCCATGACAACCTCCTGTCTATAAGTTAGCGACAACAGAGTATAAAATGCTGCAAATTATCTAATAATAAACCATCATTGCCAACGATATTCAACCCCGCAATTTTTTATAGGCAGCTATGATCGCGTCTGCTGCCTGGTCGATCTCTTCGTTGGTATTCTCTCGCCCCAAGGAGAGTCGAACAGCCCCCTTTCCGACCGATACCGGGACATTCATGGCAGCAAGGACATGAGAAAGCTTCACTGACCGGTCGTGACAGGCCGCGCCGGTTGAGGCACACACGTCAGAGAGGAGTTCGAGCAGCGCTCCGCCCTCTATTCCAGGGAATGAAACGTTCAACGTATTCGGAAGACGCTTGTCCGGGTGACCGTTTAAGACAAGGTTCGGAATCTCGAAAAGAAGCCGTTCATGTAGGCGATCTCTGAGGCGACGAATGTGAACAAAATCGTCTTCCATCTCCTCTTTGGCAAGGGCACAAGCTGCTCCCAAACCGACCACGAAAGGCACATTCTCCGTGCCTGCCCGCCTGCCTCGTTCCTGTCCAGAGCCGTGAATCAATGGCTCTACGGTGATTCCGTTGCGGATATATAACGCACCCACCCCTTTGGGGGCATACACTTTATGTCCTGCAAGCGATAAGAAATCGACATTCAGTTCCGCAACATTGGTCCCAATTTTTCCCACGGATTGGGCTGCATCCGTGTGAAAGAGGATACCTGATTCACGAGCCACCTTTCCGATCTCTGCAATCGGTTCAATGGTGCCGGTTTCATTGTTGGCATGCATCACAGAAATGAGTATAGTAGTATCTTTTATCGATTTCTTTACATCATCCGGGTCGACCACGCCGGCGCCATTCACCGGAACAAAGGTCACATCATATCCTTGATTTAACAAAAACAGCGCCGGATTAGTAATGGCAGGGTGCTCAATCGAGGTGGTAATAATGTGCGTTCCTTTTTCCCTCAAGGTATGGGCGACCCCTTTGATCACCGTATTGTTTGACTCGGTTCCGCCGCTGGTAAAGCAGACTTCTTCCGCGCTGCATTCGAGGAGGCCGGCAACCTGGCCCCGGGCTGCTTCAACTCCTTCTTTTGCCTCTTGCCCAAGTCTATAGCCGCTGCTTGGATTTCCAAACTTCCTATAAAGGTAAGGAGCCATAGCTTCTGCTACTTCCGGCGCAATGGGAGTAGTGGCGTTATGGTCTAAATAGATCATAACAAAGATCCTTTCCGGGGGAACTATGCTTCATGGATCCATTTCTGCAATGCATCAATAATTTTTTTTGCCTGATCTTTACTGGAAATGTTGAATTTTGACTGTTGCTTATACTCGCCGTTTATTTTGCGATAACGGCGAATGGTGAACCGATCCGGTCCGTATTCTTCTTTTTTGTGGTCCCACTGCTGATACCTGAATACGATTGTTGTCCATGCACCCTTGGAAAGGACCGCCTTATCCAATTCTTTAACGACAAAAATGTCATCTTCTTCGTAATTTATGGTTATGTCATTAACATGTGAAGCCATAACACCTTCCTTAAATCCGGGAGCCTCATCGGGTCGGACCAGGCTATCCTATTCCTTTTTCAGGATATATTTGGGTCACCCATTAAAAAGCAGATCTGTCCTTGACTCTTAATCATTTTCAGCAAGAGTCATAAACATACTTGGAGGCTGTCCGAGAATTTGGGCCGTTTCTCAAGCTTTTACAGTAGGATCAGAATTCTCGGACAGCCTCCTTGGCCCCTTATTCCTAATCCCTACCGTGGTATTTGAAGGACAACTTGACCTTTGCCCGGTAGGCTTTCACTTTCCCGTCTTCCAGCTGCATGTCCAACTCGACCACCTCCGCAATCCGCAGGTCTTGGAGGCTTTTGGATGCCATTTCAACAGCGGCCTCAGCCGCCTTTTCCCACGATTCACTGCTCGTACCCACAAGTTCGATCATTTTGTATACACTCATTTTGTTCTCCTTTCTTTGTGAATGGTCTTATTGGCATGCCCCATTGTTTCCTTGTTTCCCTCGAAAAATACGTTTTCGGAGAAATAACATAAGTAATATCAATATAGAAGCAAAAATAACAAAAAATAGTATTTGTAAAGTCGAATATTTTGTAAAATACGTACTGACGGGAGCGGTTACAGCGATCCATGTAAACATAAAATAGCAGGTTGTTACCAGGCCGGATAAAGGATGCAATATGCGTAATGTCCAAAGTTGTAGCATAAGACAGACTTTTGCTCCAATGGTGAGCCCGCTCTATAACCAACAAACCCTGGGGTTGCGCGCCGGCTAAACTCCGGTCATTGTCCAGCACATGATTATGATTTTATTGCAATCAAAAATTAAATGGTCTAAGATTATTTGTAGTTCCAACGTCCGGCACAAGGTGAGACCTTTGAAAAACTGCCATTTTTTTTGTGATGCGGCGTCAGGCTTCGATTTTTAATCCTCGAAATACCTAATGTATTCCTCCGGTTAAAATTCTTACCTTCCTTGCCTGACAAAAAAATGTCGCATTTTTCAAAGGTCTCGATCAGATTAATAGATGTTTGAGACGGTTCTATTCAATATCTCGCTGCCGATTATCAGCGAAAAGAGCCTATGAAAAAGCAAAGCCTATCCAAGGATACCATTCTCATCAGCGTAGTCAGCTTAACGCTTATGATCCTTATCATAATTCTGGTTTATTCACGCCACAAGGATTTTGAAAAAACGGTAGTTGAGCAAACACAACAGCAGCTTTTGGCTATCGCGAAGACCACTGCGAATAGACTGGAAGACCACATGACAAGGCATTCGGAAGCCTTAAAGTTCCTTGCGACAAATCCGCAGTTCCAGGAAGAAATCCATAAAAGGATTATACGCAAAAAACCTGACGATGGATACTGCTTCCTCAAAGCGCTTTATGAAATTCACAAGGATGACATGGATGCGATTACCTCAACGGATGCAGATGGCATCATGTTGCATAGGCACCCTTTTATAGAAAACAGACCTGGAGAGGATAAAGCGGATAAACCAGGCGTCGCCTATGTCATACGGGAACATAAGCCATATGTTAGTGAAGTATTTTATAATAATTTAGGTAACCTTGCCATATCCATCTCAGAGCCGGTGTTCTATCAGGATGAATTTGTAGGACTTGTTCGATGGATGATTCAAATGGATACGATCTACGAACATTTTATCGGGTCAATCGATGCAGGCAGGGAAGGTTGCAAATGGCTCATAGACGAAAGGGGATTCTTGATAGCCCACGGGAGTTTTGATGAAGTCGGCGAACATTTTATGACGCATAAAAAGAAAAAGATGCCCGGTCACGATTGGTCATCACTGGACAAGGTTGTGACTAAGGCAACGCGGGGGGATGGGGGCACAGGACTTTTCGTTTGTCCCAAACGAGGAAAGCGGGTTATAGCTTATATGCCTGTTCATGCGGGGAATCAGCTATGGTCGTTTGGTCTGTCTATGAATTATTCTGAAATCGAAGGGCCCATCATTGAACATGAAAATAATACACTTGTACTTTCAGCGCTTATTATATTGTTATTTGGGGCTGGGGCGACTACTTTTTTTAGAGCCCGGAAGATGAAAGCCGAACTCAAATCAGCAGAGGCGCTTCGGGAGAGTGAGCAGAGATACCGCACTCTTTTTGAGGACTCCAGAGATGCGGTCTATGTGACCGCCAAAGAGGGCCGGTTTGTTGATATAAACCAGTCCGCCCTTGATCTGTTCGGTTATACCAGGGAACAGATGGTAGGGCTGGACGTCCGGGCGATATACGTAAATCCTGATGACAGGTACCGGTTTCAGCAAGAGATAGAGAAGAAAGGAGCTGTCAGAGACTATGAGATCAAGTTTCGCAAAAAAGACGGGACGGAGATGGACTGTTTGCTCACCTCGACTGTCAGGCGATCCCATGACGGAACTATTCTCGGATACCAGGGTATTATACGCGATGTGACCGAACAAAAGCAACTCGAAGTCCAACTCCAGCAAGCTCAGAAGATGGAAGCTGTCGGCACCTTGGCCGGCGGCATTGCACATGACTTTAACAACGCCCTTCAGATCATATCGGGTTATGCCCAACTCTTATCAATGAACAAGGAAGAAAAAGATCCCGACATTCGTTACTTAAACCAGATTGACAGATCCGTTCAGAGGGCTACGGAACTGACCAAACAACTTCTGATTTTTAGTAGAAAGGTGAAAAGCAAGTTAAGACCTACGGATCTCAACCAGGAAGTTGCCCAGGTGCGCAGGTTACTTCAAAGAACGATCCCCAGAATGATAGATATCGAATTGGATTTGGCAAAAGACATCAATATCATCAATGCAGATCCTATGCAGCTCGAACAGATCATGATGAATATGGGGATCAATGCCAAGGATGTCATGCCGGAGGGAGGCAAGCTTGTCTTTGAAACTAAGAACGTGACCCTGGACGAGGCATACTGTAAAACTCATGTTGAAGCCGTCTCGGGCGAATATGTCCTGCTGGCCGTTTCAGATACCGGTCATGGCATGACCAAGGATACAGTGGAACACATATTCGAACCTTTTTATACCACAAAGGAGATAGGCAAGGGGACCGGGCTTGGACTGGCCATGGTTTACGGGATTGTGAAAAATCATGGTGGCCACATCGCCTGTTACAGTGAACCCGATCACGGAACGGTCTTCAAGATCTATTTTCCGGTCTTAGAGGAGGAGAATGTAGAGCAAGAAATAGAGTCCGTAAAGGGAGCAGAAATACGCGGCGGACATGAAACAATACTCCTTGTTGATGACGAAGAACCCCTGCTGGTTCTTGGACAGGATATGTTGAGGGAACATGGCTACACGACCATAACGGCCGAAAGCGGAGAAAGGGCCATCGAGATCTATAAGAAGGAAAGGAACCGGATTGACCTGGTGGTCTTGGATGTTGGCATGCCGGGCATGGGCGGCTATAAATGCTTGCGGGCACTTATGAAAATTGACCCTGAAATCAAAGTGATAATCGCAAGTGGCTACACCAGCAGCGACGAAGTAAAAGAAGCGCTCGAACATGGCGCAGCCGGGTTTATCGGCAAGCCATATCGCCTCACAGATATGCTTAAGAGTCTGAGAGAAGTCTTGGATCGAATATAGCGGAGATACTCAACGTCTATTCTGCGTTTTACAAACCCATCACCATTGAAAAACGGGTACGGTCGTGGTATAGTACAAAAAAAACAAAAAAGATAAACAACGCAAGGAGCTAATTATGCAATCAATTCCATTAGAAAGAACCCAAACACAGATTCTTGTCAATGAATTTGTCCGGAGCGTGTACAACTGGATGGCCGTTGGCCTGGGCGTGACCGGCCTTGTTGCCTTTTATGTGGCAAACAGCCCGGCCATGCTGAAGCTGATCTTCGGTAATAAACTTATATTCTTTGGCTTGATTATAGGGGAACTGGCCCTGGTCTTTTCCATAAGCGCCAGAGTGAACAAGATGCGGGCCTCAACCGCTACCGGCCTATTCGTATTGTATGCCGCGCTGAACGGCGCCACACTGTCTGTGATTTTTCTCATGTATACAGCCTCTTCCATCACAAGCACGTTCTTTATCTGTGCGGCGACCTTTGTGGCATGCAGTGTCTATGGAATGACCACGAAACGAGATCTCACGTCACTTGGCGGATTCCTCACCATGGGGCTGATAGGAATTATCATAGCGTCTGTGGTCAATATGTTCATGCGCAGTTCAGGCATGAGCATGATTATCAGCTACATTGGTGTCATCGTGTTCGTGGGATTGACCGCCTACGATACCCAGAAGCTGAAAACAATGGCCCTGAGCCAGCCTGCCGGACTTGACGCAGGTGTGGTAAGGAAAGGGGCGATTCTGGGAGCGCTTTCGCTCTATTTAGATTTCATCAACCTGTTTCTCATGCTCCTGAGGATATTTGGCTCGAGTAGAGATTAGGAATGATACAAGATTTTATAATGAGCCGATCGGAGACTAGTTTCCGGTCGGCTTTTTTGTTTACGGAATCATATCCGCAGATTTCACAGATTTTCGCAAAAATTTAAGAATAGTTCACCGCAAAGGCGCAAAGAGCGCAAAGTTTTCAAAGTCTTTGACAATTTTCCTTATTCTATTTTTTTATTAAGTCTTCCTTTGCGACCTTTGCGCCTTTGCGGTGCGGTGAACGGTTAAGATAATTTTATCTAATTCTTGGGTTTTTCTAAAATTTGCGTAATCTGCGGATTTGGAGGAGACTAATGGGATCTTGGTTCACGCTTTCGCTGATTACGCTCTTTTTGTGGGGATTCTGGAGCTTTTTCCCGAAAGTGGCCACCTCCTATCTCGACCCCAGAAGCGCATTGGTTTATGAAATCATGGGAAATTTACTGGTCGCCATTGGTGTGTTTGCTGCTATCGGGGGCAAGTTGGAATTCCACGCCAAGGGGGTCACTTTTGCCGTACTGGCAGGGCTCTGCGGTGCGCTTGGGCTGGTGCTATATCTGTATGCGCTCAAAATCGGCAAAACAGCAGTTGTCATAACATTAACCGCCCTGTACCCATTGGTCGGTATTCTTTTGAGCAGTATTGTCTTAAAGGAGCCGATCACCTTCAAGCAAGGGCTGGGCATGGTCTTTGCCGTAATTGCCATGGTTTTGTTTTATGTATGATCGCGTGATCGCCCATATTGACATGGACGCGTTTTACGCCTCAATAGAGGTATTGGACAACCCTAATCTGCGGGGGAAGCCGGTCATTGTCGGGGGCGGTTCAAAGAGAGGGGTGGTTTCTGCCGCAAGCTACGAGGCACGCAGATTTGGCGTCCATTCGGCCATGCCTGTCTACAAGGCGAAACAGAAATGCCCTCGCGGTGTTTTTCTGCCGGTCAGGATGAACCGGTACAAAGAGTTGTCCAGGGCTGTTATGACGATTTTGGGAGAATTTTCTCCATTGGTGGAACAGGTATCAGTGGATGAGGCATATATTGACCTCACAGGGACCGAACCGCTTTTGGGTAAAGCGGAACAGGCGGGATCGGAAATCAAAAAAAGGATTAAGCAAGAGACCTCTCTTGCCTGTTCCATCGGAATTTCAACCTGCAAGTTTTTGGCAAAAATCGCCTCAGACATGGAAAAGCCCGATGGTCTTACTATTATCCCCCCTGAAAAGATCCGTAGCTTCCTTAGCACACTTTCTATTCGTAAGGTCCCTGGTATCGGAAGCAAGACCGAAGAACAGCTTGTCAAAATGGGGATTCAGTATCTTGGAGATGTGAAGAAATATCCCCCGGAGCGGTTTTACAAGAAATTCGGAAAATTCGGGATTCGCCTGGCAGAACTTGCAAATGGCATTGACCTGTCTCCTGTTGTTCACCCTTCGCCTACAAAATCGATAAGCAGCGAGGATACCCTGCCGGAAGATACCGACGATATTACACTTCTGAAGAAATATCTGATGGAACAGGCGGGGATCGTGGCAAGGTCTCTCCGGAAAAAAGGATTGAAGGGGAGAACCCTGACGCTCAAGATCAAGCATTCAGACTTTAAGCAGATCACAAGAAGTGTGACTTTAAAATACCCTACGGAGCTCGCTGATGTCATATACAAAGAAACTGTCAAGCTCCTTGATGCCTATGAGCTTTTTTCAAAAGTCAGACTGGTAGGGGTAGGGGTCTCAAATCTGGAGCCGGTCGATGCGCCGGAGCAATTGGAACTGTTTAAAGAGCCGGGCGCTTTTGAAGAGAAATGGGAAAAGGTGGAAAAAACACTGGATGCGATTGTAGATCGGTTTGGGGGCGAAGCTGTTAAGCGAGGGACCTTGTTTGACAGATAAAATTATTTGTTTGACACTTATGCAAGATGTTTGGTAATTTATTATTACATTACACAATTTCCTTTTGTACACTGACCTAATCTCATTGAAGTCTAAGCCTGCTACCTGCCGGAACCAATACACGGTTTTTCTACAAGACGTAAAAACTGCTGTAACAAATTTATATTTCGCGTGTAGAGACCTTTGCAAAACTGCCATTTTGAGCGCTAACGCTTCACTGCGTGCCCGTGATGCTACGTCAGGCTTCAAATTGTAATCCTCAAAACACCTTATGTATTCTTCCGGTTACAATTCTTGCCTTCCTTGCCTGACGAAAAAATGTCGCATTTTTCAAAGGTCTCGTGTAATCGAGAAGCATCCATTGTTTTCATTAGTGTTGCCTCGGGCTAATGTATTATATAAGGAGGTACGATGCTGAGAGTGCTTGCCAAGGTATTAAAGGTCCTAAACTCTGAAACCGCTCCCGGCCAGATCAGCCTTGCTTTTTGTCTTTCCATGGTTGTCGGTCTTACCCCTCTTTTTAGCCTGCACAATTTTCTCTTTTTCTTCCTGGTCCTGATTCTTCGGGTCAATCTATCGGCATTCCTTCTGGGGGCGGTCTTTTTCTCCGGTGTGTCTTACCTGCTTGATCCCCTCTTTCACTGGATCGGGCTTACGGCGCTGACAGCCGGCCCGTTGGAAGGTCTCTGGACCGCGCTTTACAACTGCACGCTTTGCAGATTCGAAAGGTTTAACAATTCAGTGGTGATGGGGAGCCTCCTCTTTTCGCTGGTCGTTTTTGGCCCTATGTACATCCTCGGAAACCTGGTGATTCGCCGGTACAGGGAACACGTGCTCTCGTGGATACAAAAGTTAGGCATTGTGCGGGCCTTAAAGGCGAGCAAATTCTACGAGCTATATCA
>JBDRFJ010000086.1:0-3820 GCA_043818915.1 Pseudomonadota bacterium
GATATGCTGGAGATTACCAGCCCCGGAGCGTTACCGGACACCATGCCCATTGAGAAGTTGGGAACCGGACGCTCGGAAATCAGGAATCGCGTTCTTGCACCAATTTTCAAAGATTTGAAACTTATTGAGGCATGGGGTACGGGTATCCAAAAGATGCAAAAAGCGCTTGAGAACCGACAGGAGATCGAACTTATTTTGTCGGAAACAGGCCGTGCCTTCCAGGTGCAATTCAAAAAGAAGCCAAAACCTGAACACATTGCAGACAGAACAACGGTCTTTAAAACCGTACAGGTACCGTATAAGGTGCGTACATGTACCGTACAAGATGCGTACAAGCTTAAAGTTCTTGATTTCTGCCGTGAACAAAGATCCATGCAGGAGATGATGACTTACATGAACCTCAAGCACCGCGCTAGTTTCCTGATCAATTACATTCACCCCTTGCTACAGGAGCAACTGCTCTCCCTGACCATACCTGATAAGCCGAAAAGTCCCAGGCAAAAATATATCGTCACGGAAAGAGGACAGGATGAACTTAATAATTAGTGAGGGGTGAGGCGTAAGGGGTGAGGAAACATCATGAATTAAAGGCATGGCAGGAGGCGATGGAACTGGTCAAGGAAATTTACCGAGTGACCCGAGACTTTCCGAAGGAAGAAATCTATGGCCTTGTTAGTCAGATGCGCCGTGCTGCCGTGTCTATACCGAGTAACCCCTCACCCTTTACCCCTCACGCCTTACCCCGGTGTTCCAGATATCCAGGAACGAATTGACAAACTTTTTTCACTAATCGGCGGCTTACTACGAAGCCTTAGAGAGCGAGTGAATACAAAGAATGCATAACCCTCACTCCTCACCCTTTACCCCTCACCCCTAACAATTAAGGAGGTTGAAGGATGTCATTCCTCACGACTATTTTAAGAAGAAGCGGTGACTACTGGGTGGCATTGTGCCTGGAAAATGGTGTTGTCAGCCAAGGGTTTACAAAAGAGGAAGCGCTTATAAAAATGAGAGAGGCTATAGCATCTCTGGAATTGGCTTTCTCTGACGATCCATCACTTTTTACAGCGCCCATTGCCATCAATGAATTGCACGAATTTCTATCCGTAGGAGGCTCACAAATCTCTTGCTTTTTTCAGAAGATCCTTTAGAATTTACCATCAATGACATGGAGGAATAACTACATGATCAAAGTCGCCATTGAAGATTTGGAAAAGAACATTCCTTTTATTTTGAAACATATCGAAGCTGGCGATTCTTTTCTCATTTTGAAAGGACAAAAGCCGATGGGTGAATTTAGACCTCTTCACGCTCCGTCCCTTGCATTAAGACCTTATGGTTTGTGTGCAGGCGACTTTATCGTTCCCGAAGATTTTAACCAGTCCCTCCCGGAAGATATACTCAGAGAATACGAAGGGTCATGAAGCTTCTCCTGGATACACATATTTTTCTCTGGTACATTAGCGGCGATCATCATTTGCCGAAGTCCTTGAAGGACATTATCCAGGATTCTGCGAACGAAGTTTATTTAAGTGTTGTGTCGCTTTGGGAATCCATCGTTAAATACCGCCTTGGGAAATTGCCGTTACCCCTGTCACCGGAAAAATACCTGCCTCTGCAGCGGGAGCGCCACGATATTTCGAGCTTGTCTCTTGATGAGGCCGCCATAATTCATTTGTCAGATCTGCCTTCCCTTCATCGTGATCCTTTTGATCGTATGCTCATCTGCCAGGCTATCGAACACGACATGACCATTGTGACTATGGACGCGGCCATCGCCCAGTATCCGATAAAAATTATCCCCAAATCATAGAGAATTGCTTTAAAAAAAGACTTCGTTCCCGAAACATTTTCTCCTCACCCTTAACCCCTCACTCCTCACGTGATTATGACCGACATCGTCATCAAAGCTGAAAACCTCGGCAAAATGTATACCATCGGCCACCAGGCGGAAAGGGGCGGCTATACGGCTCTCCGCGATGTGCTGATGCAGAATGTCCGAACCCTATGGAACAAGACAAAAGACCTGGCAACGGGAAAGCCCATCATACAGGGCGACACGCTGGAAGAAGTGTGGGCGCTCAAGGATGTGAATTTTGAGATCCGCCGCGGAGAGGCAGTGGGCATCATCGGCCGCAACGGTGCCGGGAAAAGTACGCTGTTGAAGATTTTGAGCCGCATTACCGAGCCTTCAACCGGACGGGTGACCATCAAGGGCCGCGTCGCCAGCCTGCTGGAGGTGGGTACCGGCTTCCACCCGGAACTGTCCGGGCGGGAGAACATCTACTTGAACGGCACCATCCTGGGCATGACCCGTGCGGAAATAAAGCAAAAATTCGACGAGATCGTAGCCTTTGCCGAGGTGGAGAAATACCTGGACACACCGGTCAAGCGGTACTCAAGCGGAATGTATGTGCGCCTGGCCTTTGCCGTAGCCTCCCACCTGGAGCCGGAGATACTTGTTGTAGATGAGGTCCTTGCGGTGGGCGATGCTCAATTTCAGAAAAAGTGTTTGGGAAAGATGGAAAATGTCGGACGAGAGGGGAGGACTGTCCTTTTCGTGAGTCACAACATGTCAGCAATCGCAGCGTTATGTACAAAAGCTATCTGCTTAAATAGGGGCATGATTGATAATATAGGCATTCCTGCTGAAATCATAAGCACTTATCTGAAAAGTCTTAATAAATCCGATAATTCAGCAGTCTGCAACTTGGAGTATAATGATGCAAAAGAGTTTCAAGTAACCCAAGCTAAACTATCTAACAATGACGGCTTGCAAACATCAGAATTTACATGCGATGAGCCAGTCCATATCTTGCTTAACTGCTTGGTGCGTGAGAAAGTCCCGGGCCTCTATGGCTATATGACTATCGAGAAAACGGACGGGTCTCTGGTTCTTGAGTCAGATAGTTACGATATAAAACCAAATCTACTTGATTCCTTACCCTGTGGTAAGCATTTGATCCGAATATCCATTCCACCACGAAGCATCGGCGTGGGGGACTATTTAGTTTACTTAAACTTTACGAGCCTTTCAGGAAAAAAAAACTTCAATATTGATTCTCCAGGACATGTTCTATCATTTTATCTCGAAGATCCGCTTACGAGCCGAGTAAATAATCGCAGAGGTTTTCTTAGCACCTGCCTCAAGTGGGATGTAACTTCTGTGTAGACGTTCTAACAATATAAATTCAAAGAAAGAGCTATATATAACCTTAGCTGACGCGATCGATTTTACAATTCAGAAGCACAATATACGAGTGAAAGGCGGCAACATAAACATGTTAAATGACAAAACTATCCTCATTACCGGTGGTACCGGATCCTTCGGTAAGAAATGCACAGAAATCATTCTGAAAACATATCAACCCCAAAGACTCATCATATTCAGTCGCGACGAGCTTAAACAATTTGAGATGGCTCAACAATTTCCCGATAGCAAATATCCGTGTATTCGATATTTTATTGGCGATGTGCGCGATAAAGAACGAATATTCCGAGCTTTCCATAATGTGGACTATGTAATTCACGCTGCCGCCCTCAAACAGGTGCCCGCAGCCGAATACAATCCCTTTGAGGCCGTTAAGACAAATATCCTGGGCGCACAAAATGTTATCAACGTGGCCATTGATCGAGGTGTTAGAAAAGTCATTGCGTTGAGTACAGACAAAGCTGCTAACCCGATCAATCTCTACGGGGCGACAAAACTGTGTTCGGATAAGCTGTTCATTGCAGGAAATTCTTATGTGGGTCGGGACAGCACGATCTTCAGCGTGGTAAGATATGGGAATGTGGCGGGCAGCCGTGGCAGCGTTATTCC
>JBDRFJ010000087.1:0-18210 GCA_043818915.1 Pseudomonadota bacterium
CTGGGAGCAACAGAACTTCCCAGGACAGAGATCACCAAAAAACTATGGGACTATATTAAAGCGAATAAACTTCAGACAAAGACTGAAAATGGAAAGCCCGAGAACGCAGGCAAGTTCATTGTGGCTGATGCTAAATTGCTCTCGATCTTCAAAAACACAAAATCCAAAAGCAAATCGGGTAAAGTCACTGACCTTACAAATCTGAAAGAAGGCCAGACGATCAACATGATGCAGGTGGCCGCTATTGTCGGCGCAAACATAGAATAAGCTTAAAGTGTCTGGCCTGCATAGGAATAATGCAGGCCGGACACCACCCACTGTAAAAAACCAATGGCTATTCTGGTAGCAGTTTGGAGTATATATTATTATTATGGATGGGAAAAAAAGATTGGATATAAAGCAAGGCCTTAAAGTCAAGATAGTATTAAAACAAGACCAAAAAAGTGGTAAATTAACCGAAGGAGTTGTCAAAGATATCTTGACAAATTCTCCTTCACATCCTCATGGCATAAAAGTAAGATTAACCAGTGGAGATGTCGGACGAGTCAAAGAGATATGCAGATGACACTTTACATTGACGGTGACGCTTTCCCAAACCTGCTAAAGCCAATTTTACTTCGTGGTTTTAGATGATAAGGGTAAGTATTTGTTTATGAACAGCGGCTAACAATTTAATGGAGAAGAATGCGGAATAGCGCATTAAGAGCAGGTCTAATCTCTTCCTTCACGCACGGTTCTTAGGGGGAAAGGGACGGCAACACCCCTGAGCCACCCGGTAAGCACAAAAGGAGAAATATGTCAGACGTAAAAATTGTAAAATTGGCCGTACTAGTAGACGCAGACAACGCCCAACCTTCTATTGTTGACGGGCTACTTTCAGAAATCGCAAAGTATGGAACAGCTAATGTAAAAAGGATTTATGGTGACTGGACGCTGCCGGGCCTTAAAGGGTGGAAGGAAGTTCTATTACAGTATTCAATACAACCCATACAGCAATTTGGTTATACTTCAGGGAAAAATGCAACCGACAGTGCATTGATAATTGACGCAATGGATTTGCTTTACACGGGCAAATTCGACGGTTTTTGCATCGTATCCAGTGATAGTGATTTTACCAAGTTAGCATCAAGGATACGGGAAGCCGGTCTTTTTGTTTATGGATTCGGGGAGAGAAAAACCCCTAAAGCATTCGTTTCTGCGTGTGATAAGTTTATATTCACTGAAGTGTTGCGTTCAAAAGATGACTATAGTGAGAAAATAAGTCGCAAGACAGCAAGCGAACTTAAGCAAGACACGAAGCTCGCTAATTTATTAAGAAACGCTGTTGAGGCATCTTCGGACGATTCTGGTTGGGCTCATCTTGCATCCGTGGGTAGTAACATTGCCAAGCAGTCACCAGAGTTTGATCCGCGAAACTATGGTTACAAGAAGCTGGGGGAACTTGTGTCAGCAACAAAGCTATTCCAAATCGAAGAAAGAGCTGTTGGGGACGGACCCTCAAAGGCAATTTATTTAAAAGACACAAGAAAGAAATAAAAAGAAAAACTTCTAATCTTCACCCACACTTCTTTTATTGAAACCAGCCCCTGTTCAGAAAGCCACTTATTGGCCATGCCGGTTTGCGTTGCCAGTGTCCGAGCATGATGCCAAGGGCCCTTACGCTCCGCGCGGTCAGGCTATCCTGCCTTTTGAAAGCACCATGAAGGCCAAACTGATTGTTTTTGCTTCGCTCCAAGGCGATCCATGGAAAATTGTTAGTTTCAGTTCACCTTAGTCATCCTTCGCGGCGTATGGGGTTGGTCAATATTTGGCATTACTTGGGGGCTGGCTATGCTTAATCGCGGTCAAACCATTATTTCAGGCATTAACTTTTGAGGGTTTTATATGGCTTTTGTCAGGAGGAGTATTTTATACTGTTGGCATAGTCTTCTATGCATTGGGTAAAAAGAAGACTTATTTTCATGCAATTTGGCATTTATTTGTGTTGGCTGGCAGCGTAAGTCATTATTTCGCTATTTTGCTATATGTGTTATGAGCGAGTTTGTCGAATCAAATCGTTCACGACAGTGTAGTAATGAAACCTAAATTCTCACGTATGATTAACGAGGGTTTAGCAAAGGAGTTCCGGCCAACACTTCCATCAAACCGACGCAAAATTGACACAGCCGCAAATGATTCTGAAAATAGAGTACAATAGGAATAACTCATGAATTATACCGGCAAAGGGAATAGAATTCGATTTCTGGAATGGCTCCCAGCGGCGCTCGCGGTCTTGGCTTTTGCGGGGTGTGCCGTCGGTCCCGATTATGTCCCAGCCGACGTTTCAATGCCCGAGGCATGGCATACCGAATTGAGAGAGTACTGGAACGGCGGGCAGAGTGACCCGCAAACGCTGGCGAGTTGGTGGACGAGGCTCAATGATCCCATTTTGTCGAGCCTTGTCGAACGAGCGGTTGCGGGCAATCTCGACCTGAAGGAGGCGCGGTCAAGGGTTAGAGAGGCGCGTGCACGCCGGGGTGGCAGCCGGGGTGGCCTTTTCCCCACGATTGATGCCTCCGGTTCTCTAACGCGCAGACGAGGCAGCGAATCAACCGGCAGCGGCAACGAGACCGACTTATACAGCACAGGCCTCGACGCCGGTTGGGAGCTCGATCTTTTCGGAGGCGTTCGCCGCTCCGTCGAAGCGGCTGATGCGGATCTGCAGGCGAGCAGTGAGGGCTTGCGGAATGTGCTGGTGTCTCTGCTCGCCGAAGTGGCCCTGAACTATGTCGAAGTGCGAACCTATCAGGCCCGACTTGCTGTGGCGGAAGCAAACCTTGACGCCCAGCAGGAAACATACCGGTTGAACTGGTCGCGGTATCAAGCCGGTCTCATTGACGATCTTGCCGTGCAGCAGGCCCGCTACAACCTGGAAAATACCCGTTCGCAGATACCAACCTTTCGGACCGGACTTGAGGGGGCGAAGAATCGACTTGCGGTGCTGTTGGGAGAGCGGCCTGGGGCGGTGCATGCTGAACTCGAGAAACCAAGCCCTATACCTGTAGCGCCCGTTCAAATCGCTGTGGGGGTGCCGGCCGATATCTTGAGGCGGAGACCCGACGTGCGCCAGGCCGAGCGCGATCTGGCGGCGCAGACAGCTCGGGTAGGTGTGGCCACTGCAGACCTTTATCCCAAATTTTCACTACTTGGATCGATCGGGCTTGAAGCCCTGTCGTTGGACAATCTATTTCTGGCCGGCAGCCGGACCTACAGGTTTGGACCCCACATTTCTTGGCCGATTTTTGACGCTGGTACTATTCGAAGCAACATCGAGGCGCAGTCGGCGCTGCAGGAGCAGGCGCTGATCAGGTATGAATTTGCTATCCTTACCGCCTTGGAAGAGGTGGAAAACGCCCTTGTGGTTTATGCCGAGGAGCAGTGTCGGAGGGAGTCATTGAGCGAGGCTACCCAGGCGGCTACCCAGGCGGCTGAACTGGCGATGAACCAGTACCAGGCTGGACTGATTGGCTTCAACGACGTACTGGATGCGCAACGCTCTTTGTTTTCCTTTCAGGAAAAATTGGCCGAAAGCGACGGGGCGGTCACCTCGAACCTGGTGCGCCTTTACAAGGCCCTCGGAGGAGGATGGGTCTGCCTGACACCTGATACGACAAAATAGCCTTTAGCATGGAGATAACAAATGAAACCAAAGATCAATCCGGAATTCGATATTGCCCGGACTTTGGGCACTGATGAGGATTCGGATCGGGGGGCTCACTTGAAAAAATGGCTTGTTGTGGCCGTGCTGGTACTCGTGGCCGTGGTTGTCGTGACTATTTGGAGGACCGCTGGCAACGATACTTCGACGCGGTACAAGACCCAGGAAGTAAAGAGAGGAGACCTCACCGTCACCGTGACTGCGACAGGCGCCCTGCAGCCGACCAACCAGGTGGATGTGGGCACCGAGGTGTCCGGGGCTATAGAGGCTGTCGAGGTGGACTACAATGACCGGGTAAAGGTCGGCCAGATCCTGGCTAAGCTCGACACCTCAAAGCTCGAGGCGCGAGTCCTGCAATCAAAGGCCGCCTTGGAATCGGTCCGAGCAAAGGTTTTGGAGACACAGGCCGCCCTCAAGGAAACGCGCAATCAGCTTGAGCGGCTAAAACAGGCCCAGAAACTGAGCAATAACAAGGTGCCGTCACAGCACGACCTTGGTGCGGCTGAGGCGGCGCTCGAGCGTGCCAAGGCTGATGAGGCCAGTGCCAAGGCGCAAGTCGCAGAATCCCAGGCCACCCTTGAGGCCAACGAGGCGGATCTGTCAAAAGCGGTCATCTACTCGCCTGTTAACGGCATAGTACTGGTGCGCAGAGTGGAACCCGGACAGACCGTGGCCGCCTCCCTTCAGGCGCCGGTTCTGTTCACCCTGGCCGAGGATCTCATCCACATGGAGCTACATGTGGACGTGGACGAGGCCGACGTGGGGCAGGTTAAAGAGGGCCAGGAGGCAGCTTTCACGGTCGACGCCTATCCGGACAGGACATTCCCGGCAAGAATTACCCAGGTCCGTTACGTATCCAAGACCGTGAATGGCGTGGTTACCTACGAAACCATTTTGAACGTAGACAATTCAGATCTGTCCCTGAGGCCAGGAATGACGGCCACCGCGGACATCACTGTTAAAAAAGTCGAAAAGGGGATTTTGGTGCCCAACGCCGCGCTCCGTTTTGCTCCTCCTCTGAAAGACAAGGAGACCCCGTCCGGAGGGGGGAGTATAATAGGCAAACTCTTTCCCCGTCCACGCAGATCTCCGTCAAGACGGCCCCAAGATGAGGTCGCCAGCGGAAAACAAAGGCGCGTCTGGGCACTGCGCGCCGGGCAGCTCGTTGCCATTTCAGTCACGATTGGGTCGAGTGATGGGATCATGACCGAGGTGGTAGAAGGCGAGGTTGAGCCCGGAACGGCGCTGGTGGTGGATACCGTCAGTGGAGGCGAGGGCCGATGAGTGACCAAAGACGCGATCATTCGCGCATCGAATTGAAGGGCGTGACCAAGGTGTACGGCACGGGTCAGGCTGCCATGCACGCGCTGCGCGGCATCGATGTAAGTATTGATCAAGGCGAGTTCGTCGCCGTGATGGGGCCGAGCGGCTCGGGCAAGTCCACCTGTATGAATATTCTGGGCTGCTTGGATACGCCAACCTCCGGGGCCTATCTGTTTGAAGGAGTCGAGGTCGGAAAGTTGTCCCGCGATCAACGTGCGCTGTTGCGCCGGCACTATCTCGGATTCGTGTTTCAGGGGTTCAATCTGTTGAACCGCACCTCAGCGCTGGAAAACGTAGAACTCCCGCTGATCTATCGCGGAACGTCGGTCGGTGAACGAAGCAAACGCGTCCTTCGTGCCCTAGAGGCGGTCGGTCTACAGGGGTGGGAGTCCCACACTCCGGGCGAGCTTTCCGGCGGGCAGCAGCAGAGGGTCGCCATCGCCCGTGCAATTGTCACTGACCCGGACGTCCTGTTGGCCGACGAGCCCACCGGCAACCTCGATTCCACCTGCAGTACTGAAATTATGGAACTGCTCAGCGCATTCAATCGTGAGCGAGGCATTACTATTGTCATGGTGACGCACGAGCCTACCATGGCGGCCTATGCACAAAGGATTATCCGCTTTTTTGATGGCGTCATCGACTCCGAGGAGCAAAACGGAGGAGTTGCTTAATGTTATTGGAAACGATAGTACTCTCCTTGAGAGAAATTCGCCGCAACATCCTGCGTTCGTCTCTGACCATCCTTGGAATCGTTATCGGGGTTGCGGCTGTCATCACCATGGTGACGATTGGAAACGGGGCAACCGCCCAGGTCAAAGCCGATATCGAGAAGCTCGGCAGCAACCTGCTGCATGTCAGGCCCGGGCAGGGCCAGCGGCACGGCGGCACCCGCTCAACCGCTGACATGTTTGAGATGGACGATGCCGAAGCCATAAGCCGGGAGATATCAGGATTGGATGCTGTAGCGCCGCTTACCTCAAATGCGGTACAGGCCATTTATGGAAACCAAAACCGGTCTACCGCGGTCTCTGGCAGCACCAATGCCTATCTTCAGGTTCGGGACTGGCCGCTTGCAATTGGACGTCTGTTCACCGATGGTGAACTCAGGTTCGGCAAGGCGGTGTGTATACTCGGCACGACCGTTCGAAAGGAGCTCTTCGGCGGCCAGGACCCCTTGGGTTCCACCATTCGCCTGGGAAAGCTCTCCTTCCAGGTAATCGGAGTGCTCGAATCTAAGGGGCAGTCGAGCTTTGGCACGGATCAAGACGACTTTGTACTCGTCCCCATGCGAACGTTTCAGCGACGCATCTCTGGCAGCACCGACGTCAGTTCCATCTATGTATCGGCACAAGACGGCGTGTCCACTGAAAAGGTCAAGAAGGATATTGAGAGACTGATGCGTGAGCGCCGCCATATCCCGGTAAATAGAGAGGACAATTTCTATGTCAGAGATATGCAGGAAATCGTTAGCACGTTAACCGGCACGACCCGAATTCTCACCGCGTTGCTGGGCGCGGTGGCAGCGGTAAGCCTGTTGGTCGGGGGGATCGGGATCATGAACATTATGCTGGTCACGGTTACGGAAAGGACGCGAGAGATAGGCATCCGGCTTGCCATCGGAGCCCTTGAACGGGATGTGCTTATGCAGTTTCTCGTCGAGGCCGTGGTGCTTTCTTCGTTAGGAGGTGTGCTCGGGATCGTCCTGGGGCTTGCGGCCGCCTCGGCAGGAACGCGAATCCTTGGCGTTCCTTTTGTTCTTAACCCGGGCATCGTGGTCGTTGCCTTCATGTTTTCAGCAGCAGTGGGCGTCATGTTCGGCTATTTCCCTGCCCGCCAGGCAGCGCGTCTTGACCCGATCGAAGCGCTACGCCGCGAGTAAGTCAGCTCACCAATAGCAACTTATCCGACGACTAAGCTTGAGTTATCAGGAGTTATCCGTCGAGAACCTCTCCACTTTTGCCTTTTCTTTCAGTTTCTCAACGTATAAAGTCACTTCTTTCTGTATTCTTTCCTGCTTTAGATGCTGTTCAAGTTTTTCTTTGACGTCTTTGTAAGGGATTATAGTGGCAGTTTTTTTGTCGGTGACCTTAATTAGGTGGTATCCAAACTGAGTCTCGACGATATCGCTGACCGTACCCGGCTTTAAAGAAAAAGCGGCCTGTTCAAAAGGCGGCACCATTTGTCCCCGCCCGAAGTAGCCTAAGTCTCCGCCCTTGGCGTTGCTGGGACATTGAGAAAACTCTTTGGCGAGCGCGGCAAAATCTTCACCTTTTTGCAGTCTCTTCTGGATCTGTTCAATCTTTTTGTGTGCTTCGGCTTTTTGAGACTCATCCGCCTGGGGATCAATTTTGATCAGAATGTGGCCGGCCTGAACCTGTTCCGGTTGTTTGAACAAATCCGGGTTACTTTCATAGTAGGCCTTGCTTTCCTTGTCGGGAATCGTAATCTTCTGAACAAATTGCTTCTCAATAAATTCTTTAATAGCTAAATTCCGCTCAAATTGAGATTTTATGACGGATTCAGATAAATTCATCTCACCCAAGGCCTCTTTAAATTCCACTTCACTGGGAAATCGTTTTTTCAGCTCTATCAATTGTTCATTGATTGCCGTTTCGTCAACCTTGATTCCGTTCTCTTGGCTCGCCTGATAGAGCAACTCACGGCCGATAAGGTTTTCAAGGATTTCATTTTTGATTTCTGACAACCGGGTACTGGACAGTGGTTGTCCCATGCTGGAAAATCGCTGTTGTACACGGCCAATCTCCGCGTCAAATTCCGACCGACTGATCACCGATCCGTTCACAACCGCAACCGCATCCTTTGAAGGCTGGTTTTGTGACGCCGGGGTTTGTGAAGCAACCGATACCAAAACTATCGCCGTTATTAACGCCCAAAAATATCTTACATGTTTTGACTGCATTTAAATTTCTCCTTGTTTGAGATCTGAAACGTAACATTGCTACAGGAATGACGTCCTGTGGTAGGGATGCTCCGGTTATGCGATTGCAACTAATTCTATATCGAAAGTCAATGTTTGTCCGGCTAAGGGGTGATTTGCATCGAGCGTTACCGTCTCTTCCTTTATATCAGTAATCATTACATTAGCAACATTGCCGTCCGGCTGGCTAATCTGAAGTTGCTGCCCCACAGAAGGTGTAATGTGCTCGGGGAAATCGGAGCCCTTTACATCCACCACTAATTCTTCGCGCCGTGGCCCGTATGCTTCTTCAGCTGGGATTGTAATGCTTTTTGTGTCCCCGGTTTCCATTCCTATAACACCTTGTTCAAAACCTGGAATAACACTTCCGCTGCCAATTTTAAATTCAAGCGGCGGGCGGTCTTTTGAAGAGTCGAAGACTGTACCGTCTTCCAGCTTCCCTGTGTAGTGGACCTTTACCTCATCCTCCTTCTTTGCCTGACTCATATTTAGTCTCCTTTAAATGTATTATACTATCACCTTACAACAACATTAAAATAAAGCAAGACTTTTTACGAATCCATTAAACCTTACTATGAGGCTGTCCGAAAATTTTGTCTCGTGCTCACTCTTTTTCGTCACGGACATAATTCTCGGACAGACTCCTATAAGAAATGATTTGACAAAATGACGGACCTATTGCTTTAATTGTTGACGACGATCTCAATTTTCCCAATTTCTCTGATTTCGGAGGAGGAAAAATGGAACAGATAAGCAAGATTATCTCCGATCTTTTCCAACTGTCCGTTGTACGGGTAGGTATAATCCTAATAGGTTCAGTCGTTGCGGCATTTGTTGCGAAGTTTGTTTTTTCACGGGTTATCCTGTCATTGAGCAGAAAAACAAAGACCCAGGTGGATAACCAGCTCGCGGAAGCCCTGCGCGACCCCGTTGTGTATTCCCTGGTGCTGGCAGGAATTGCGTGGGCAGTAGTAGATCTCAAGCTTAATCCTTCGGTAACCTTTGTAGCGCTTGGTGTCCTAAAGACCCTCGCTGTGATTATATGGGGAAGCGCGGCAATGCGGATAGGCACCATTTTCCTGGAGTTCCTTAGCCGCCAGATGGACCGGGTCTCCTGGATTCAGCCCAAGACCTTGCCAATGTTTGAGATCGTGCTGAAGGTCATGGTGATCGGGGGATCTATCTACTTCGCATTTGTAGCCTGGGAAATCAATGTAACCTCGTGGGTAGCCTCGGCAGGGATTGTAGGAATCGCGGTTGGTTTCGCGGCCAAGGATACCCTGGCAAATCTATTCTCCGGCGTATTCATCCTCGCCGATACGCCGTATAAGATCGGGGATTTCATAATACTTGACGACAGAATAAGGGGTGAGGTCACGGACATAGGTATCCGTTCCACCCGTCTTCTTACACGAGACGACGTGGAGGTCATCGTGCCTAACGCTGTTATCGGTAATGCCAAAATCGTAAATGAGACCGGAGGGCCGCATCAGAAAATGAGAGTGCGGGTCAAGGTTTCCGTGGCCTACGGCAGTGACGTGGACAAGGCGCGCGAAGTTCTTATGTCATGTGTTAGGGGCGTAGACCATGTCTGCGACCATCCCGAGCCTCGTGTTCGTTTCCGCGAGTTTGGAGATTCAGGACTGCTGTTTGATCTCCTCGCATGGATTGACAAACCCGTGTACAGAGGGCTCGTGCTCGACGCACTTAATACCATAGTTTATAAAGCGTTCAGCGAAGCAGGCATAGAGATCCCCTATGCTAAGCACGACGTGTACATAAAAGGACTGCCGGACAACCAATACTTTCCCCCGCCGGATCGGAGTATTGACAAGGAGACATAAAGGGAAGGTGAAGTCGACAATCAATACATGGGAAACAAGGCGTTATCCGGAGCTATCCAAATCTTATAAGGGGCGGTTCCCGTTTAAGGTTGCGACTACTTCTTACATCTATCCGGACCATATCGTGCCCAATGTAAAGATGCTGGCTCCGTATCTGGACGAAATCGAATTGCTATTTTTTGAAAGCTCTGAAAATAGTCTCCCTTCCAGCCCTGATATCGATACCCTTGCCATCATTTCTCAAGAGGAAGCGCTTTCATGCAATGTGCATCTTCCACTTGATTGTCATCTGGGTGATCCCAACCAGAACGTCAGAGACTATGCCGTAACCACAATCCAAAAGATCATCGATTTAACAGGCATGCTGAATCCCTCCACTTATACTCTTCATCTCTCCTTGAAAAAGGGTGAGAGGGTTAATGAAACAGCAATCATTGAGTGGCAAAAACGGGTAGGGGAGAGCATGGAAAGGATACTCGCAAAGGGCATAAGTCCTAAAAAGATCTCCGTGGAGAACCTCACATATCCGTTTGAGTGGGCGGAAGAGGTTATCAAGATGCACGGACTTTCGGTGTGTCTTGACGTGGGGCACATATTAATAAACGGTTATAATATTGCTTCATACGCACAAAAGTACCTTGAAGATACGACCATAATACATCTGTATGGAGCACGAAAGGCACACGAGCACAAGGGGCTGGATGTGTTGGGGGAAGATAGGGAGCGCTCTATCAAGGAGGTGTTGAAGGGATTTACAGGCGTGGTCTCATTGGAAGTTTTTTCATTTGATGACTTGCAAAGGTCGCTTACATGTTTGGATCGATGGGTATAAAAAGATAAACAAAACTTAATCCGCAGATTACGCAGATGACTCAGATTTTTAACTCCCAGATTCGATAAAAATCGGCGAAAATCTGCGTAATCTGCGGATATATTTTTATGTGTAATGGAAAAAAGGAAATCGTATTGTGAAAGAGATTGTGTTGGTCATTGGCGGGTGTAGGAGCGGCAAGAGTCGTTTTGCAGTTGAGTGCGCTCGCGGCTTTAAACGCAAAGTCTTTGTAGCTACCTGTGAGGCGCTCGACGAAGAGATGAAAAAGCGGGTGGCAAAGCACCGGGAGGATCGTGGAGCGGACTGGAAGACGATCGAGGCCCCGCTTGCGCTTCCTGATGCGATAGCCCGATGCAACGCCGAGGCGGATGTTATTCTTATCGACTGTCTCACGTTGTGGATCAGCAACATGATCCTTAAAGGGGAAACAGAAGAAAATGTAATGACTTGCCTCGACGAATTGCTGGAGTACATTCAAAAGATTGACTGCACGGTAATCCTGGTCTCCAATGAAGTAGGGACAGGGATTGTACCTGAAAACCCCTTGGCCAGGATGTTTCGGGATGTAGCAGGCATGGTCAACCAGAAGGTTGCATCCTGCGCGTACAAGGTTGTGTGGATGGTGGCAGGAGTTCCTGTAAAGGTTAAAGGATAAAGCTGCAGACTAAACATAAGCCTAATATCGGTAAGATATAAAACAGAATTAAAGAAATAGATGCAGTATTTGTTGCAATCCCAACAACGAGCGAAAAGCATAGAGCAAAGAGTTGATGATGATTAAACATCGTGCAAAGGCGTTGATGATCCAGGGCACCGGCTCCGGGGTGGGCAAGAGCGTTTTAACGGCAGCTTTTTGTCGCATATTTAGGGATAAAGGGTTGAGGGTTGCTCCATTTAAGGCCCAGAACATGGCTCTGAATTCCTTTGTAACCGAAGATGGACTGGAAATGGGAAGGGCCCAGGTCTATCAGGCTGAGGCGTGCGGACTTGCACCGGACGTTCGGATGAATCCTGTCCTGCTGAAGCCTTCCGCGGACAACTGTTCCCAGGTGATACTCATGGGCAAACCCGCTGGAAACCGGAATGCCAAAGACTATTATAGCCGGTATAAAAAACATCTTGATATCGTAAGAAAGGCATATACGGACCTTGCCGGAGATTTTGACGTGATCGTTATTGAAGGGGCGGGGAGTCCGGCCGAGATCAACCTGCAGGCAACCGATTTAGTGAACATGCAGATGGCGGCGTTTGCCGATGCCGAGGTCTTGATCGTAGGGGATATCGACAAGGGTGGAGTATTTGCCTGGATGAAGGGGACCTATGATCTTATACAGGAGGAGTACAAAAAGCGGGTAAAGGGTTTTTTGATCAATAAGTTTAGAGGCGATATTTCGCTGCTGGAACCGGGTAACCGCTCTTTTGAGGCAATAACAGGTGTTCCGATACTCGGAGTGATTCCATATTTTCGCGATATCCGTGTGGACGAAGAAGATGCTATCCCTCCGGACCTTACAGGTATCAAAACAGACTCCGAACATATTAATATAGGCGTGGTGCAGATTCCGCATATCTCTAATTTCACGGATTTTATTCCATTGGCGCATGAAAAGGATGTACACCTTCATTTTGCGCGCCACCCCATAGAGCTTGAGGCTTGCGACGTAATCATCCTGCCCGGGAGCAAGTCGACCATCTCGGATGCAGCCTATCTGACAAAATACGGTTTTTTTGAGACAATAAAAAGACTGAGAAAGCAAGGGACATTTGTGGTCGGTATCTGCGGGGGCTACCAAATGCTTGGAGATGTAATCTACGATCCCGATCGGATTGAGGGGAACATACAAAAAATCAAGGGGGTTGGTCTCCTTCCGGTTGAGACTACCATCAAAAAGGAAAAGATCCTGCGCCAGGGATCATATAGGATAGGTAACAATACACTGTTTGAGGCGGGATACTTAGTGCGAGGTTATGAGATCCATATGGGAAAGACCGTGGTCAAAGGAAAAGCAACGCCGGTACTGGATGGCGCAGATCCCGGTATATTCCTGATTTCAGAAGACAAGACAGTGTTAGGCACCTATATTCACGGATTTTTTGATGATGATGGAATTCGGCGTTCGTTCATCAACTATTTCAAAGAAAAGAAAGGGTTTCCCGTTGACAGTGAGGGTCTTTCCTACCATTCCTTTCGCGAAACACAGTTCGAGCGACTGGCAAGGGTAGTGCGAGACAATTGCGACATGGAACTTATTTATCAGATGGTGGGGATTTGATTGGTTCCCTTTTTCGTTACGGACATAATTCTCGGACAGCCTCCTATGCCGCCGATTTTATTAGCTTCTGTTTAAAAATATTGACAAATATACTTTGTTTATT
Source organism: Pseudomonadota bacterium (assembly GCA_043818915.1). GTDB lineage: Bacteria > Desulfobacterota > Desulfobacteria > Desulfobacterales. The sequence continues at coordinate 13,014 of JBDRFJ010000087.1, forward strand.
TTAAGTTAACAATTTTCGTTATTACGGATTGAACAGCATGAAAGTAGACGACTTCCGACTCAAATTAGGCAAGAAAGAATTTGTCCCTATTGTTATTGGAGGCATGGGTGTCAACATCTCTACGTCAGAGTTGGCGCTCGAGGCCGCCAGGTTAGGAGGCATAGGGCATATTTCTGACGCCGAAGTTCCCGTGGTGGCTGATCAGCGTTATCATACACATTTTGTTGTTAACAAATTGAAACGCTATCAGTCCAATATCGGGAATAGGGACAAATCAAAAGTTCACTTTGATCTGGAAGAATTGGCAAAAGCCCAACGGTTATTCGTCAGCAAAACAATGGAGGCCAAACAAGGGGAAGGGGATATTTTTATCAACTGCATGGAAAAATTGTTGATGAACGACCCCGTAGGGACGCTGAGGACTCGCCTAACAGCCGCCATGGATGCAGGAATTGACGGCATTACCCTCAGCGCGGGACTCAATTTGAGGTCTCTGGAACTGATGCAGGATCATCCCCGTTTCCATGATGTGAAAATTGGAATTATTGTTTCATCTCTCAGGGCCTTAACAATCTTTCTGCGCCGCGCGTCTCGGGTAAGACGGCTACCGGATTATATCATTGTCGAAGGGCCATTAGCCGGTGGGCATTTAGGTTTTGACGCCAAAGATTGGCAACGTTATGATCTAAAGGAGATTGTCAGGGAGGTCCTGAATTATTTAAAGGCAGAAGATCTAAAGATTCCGGTCATCCCAGCAGGCGGGGTGTTTACGGGCACTGATGGTGTAGAATTTCTTCAAATGGGGGCCGACGCTCTCCAGGTAGCGACACGGTTTACGGTAACCAAGGAATCAGGACTCCCGGATTATGTCAAACAGAAATACTTGGAGGCCGAAGAAGAGGATGTCGTTGTCAATACTGTTTCTCCTACAGGGTATCCTATGCGCATGCTAAAGCAAACACCGGCGCTACTAAGTGCGACCACAAAGCCAAACTGTGAAGCATTGGGGTACATCTTGGACGGCAAAGGGAATTGCACTTACAAAAAGGCTTACTATGATGCATATGAAAAAAATCCTGGAAAAAAAATTATCATTAAAGACAAGGTTTGCCTCTGTATCCAAATGAAAACTTACCGCTGTTGGACGTGTGGTCACAATGTCTACCGTTTAAAAGACACTACCCGTCGCTTGTCTGATGGCTCTTACCAATTGCTCACGGTAGAGCATGTGTTTCGCGACTATCAGTTCAGTGAAGATCATCAGATTCAATTACCCGCCTCAGAAGACAGCAAAAAATAATAGGGAGAACCCATATGGCGCGTAACGTCAGATTATATCTAACAGGGCTCGTGCTGATAACTTTTTTATGCGGGAGCGAAATAACTTACGGGCAAAATTTAACCACAGGGGAACTATACGCTGAAATCGGGTTCAACTTCTACAGCGGCGATTATGGTACAGACACAGATACAGACACCTACGCCGTACCGTTTATATTCGGTTATTCTTTTAATGATAAATGGGACGTTTACCTCACAATTCCATACATATACCAGAGCACAAGCAGTACCGTTACCGTTGCGGGTACGCCCATTCCCGTGAAGAAGAACCAGACCGGCGGCAAGAGCAATATTACGGAACAGTCTATCGACACTACTTCGCATAGCGGGCTCGGGGATATTTGTGTTGACGGAAGTTACGCAGCGCTCGTGGAAACCTCCGGGGAACCGGCGCTTTATATCCTGGCCGGCATAAAATTCCCCACGGCTGACGAAGACAAAGGCCTGGGTACAGGTGAAGATGATTATTATTTGGGTCTTGGCTTGGAAAAGAATATAGAAAAATGGACGTTCTCAGGAGATATAAAATACAATATAGTAGGGTCGCCGGGCGGAATAGACCTGGACAATTTCTTTGCTATAACCGCTGGTGCGAGTCACCAGTGCACCGCGTCTTTTAATGGATCAATTGATATATACGCCGCGGAAAGCGCTTCTGACGAGTCCGATAGTCCATTGGAATTCAGCTTAACCGGAAAATATACCATAGACGGGGATAACACGGCATCACTTTATTTACTGAAAGGGCTATCAGATGGCAGCCCGGATTACGGGCTGGGCGCCGCTCTTACTCATTATTTTTGATGATTCCATTATAGAATGATCATTCTGTACTGAGGCAAGCGTTCATGTGAAATCTCTAAAGCTTTTTGATAGATGAAGGGGGCATTATGTCACAAAGCACGGGTATAGTACGTGCCGACCTTTACAAAGAGCATCTTGCCGATTATCCTCATCCTGAAAGCCCCCAGCGCCTGGAAGCAATCTATGACATGCTCGATAGCGAGGATATAGGGAAAAGAGTGCTTCTCATTCCCCCTCGCTCTGCAACACACGATGAATTAGCCTGGATCCACAGCAGATCCTATATCGAAAAGGTAGCACGCACTGACGGCGTGTCCCACATGTCTCTTGACCCTGACACCCATACGACGCCACTCTCCTATCAGGCGGCCCTGTTGGCGGCAGGCGGCCTGTTTTTACTCATAGACAAGATATTTGATGGCACGGTTCGTAATGGTTTTGCCCTGGTAAGGCCTCCGGGGCATCATGCGGAACATGATCGAGCCATGGGGTTTTGCCTTTTTAATAATGTTGCCCTGGCCGCCATGTACGCTATTCAACAATATTCCATAAAAAGAATACTGATTGTGGACTGGGATCTGCACCATGGCAACGCTACACAGCATAGCTTTTATACGAACCCAAAGGTCCTCTATTTTTCTACCCACCAGTACCCCTACTATCCTGGAAGCGGCGGCCTCACCGAAGTGGGCCACGAAGAGGGTGCCGGTTTTACCGTTAACGTTCCTCTTAGCCCTGGCCATGGAGACAGCGAATTCTTCTCTATCTTTAAGCAAGTCCTTTGTCCCATAGCAAGTGACTTTAAACCTGAACTTGTTCTTGTATCCGCAGGCTTTGATACATATGCCGGCGATCCCCTTGGCGGTATGAAGGTTACTCCACAAGGCTTTGCCGCGCTTACTCGCGTCCTAATGGACATTGCCGGTGAATATGCCTCCGACAGGCTCGCTATGACCCTGGAAGGGGGCTACAATCTCACAGGACTGCGCGACTCGGTACGAGCCGTCTTAAAAGAGCTTATGCAAGAGAGCATATTGACGGATAGCGACCTTCAAAGACTTGAAGGAGGTCCGGCGCCTCCCATTGTCGACAAGGTTATTCAGGTACAAAGGTCGTACTGGCCGGCACTGTAAAGGAAGATTTTAAATAAGGAGGTAACAAATTTACTTGCAACCTAAGCTGTTTTCTTTTTCTTTGACGCCCTCATGACGTGCCGCTTCTGTGCCGAAAGTGCTGCCTTGCGGAGGCGTATCGATTTAGGCGTCACTTCGACCATTTCATCTTCTCTGATAAAATTGATTGCGCGTTCGAGCGTCATGGGCGTTACCGGGGCAAGGATGACGTTCTCGTCCTTACCGGCCGCTCGCATGTTGGAGAGCTTCTTTTCCTTGCACGGATTTACGTTAATATCTTCATCCCTGTTGTGCTCGCCTATAATCATCCCTTCATACACAGGGTCGCCCGGCACAATAAAAATATGCCCCCTCGGCTCAAGATTAAAAAGGGCGTATGCCACGGCCGCCCCCTGCCGGTCGCTGACCATGGATCCGGTAAACCGGGACGGAAAATCTCCTCTGTAAGCTTCATAGCCTGCAAAATAGGAGTTCATGATTCCTGTCCCCTTTGTATCGGTGAGAAACTCGTCCCTGTAGCCGATAAGGGCTCGGGAAGGAACGCTGAACTCTATCCTTACCCTCCCTTTGCCGTTATTGACGAGGTTTGTCATCTTCCCTTTACGCGTGGAAAGTTTCTCGGTCACAATCCCCATAAAACTCTCGGCACAGTCAATAAAAAGATGTTCTATTGGCTCGCATTTTTTCCCGTCCTTATATTGGTAGATCACTTCGGGGCGTCCAACACAGAGCTCAAAACCCTCCCGCCTCATTGTCTCGATAAGGATAGCCATCTGGAACTCGCCTCTCCCTTTGACAACAAAGCTTTCCCTGTCCTCTGTTTCCTCCATCTGTATGGCAACGTTTATGAGCGTCTCTTTTGTCAGCCGTTCGCGTATTTTGCTCGACTGAACGAACTTACCCTCTTTGCCACCAAAAGGACCGCTGTTGATGGTAAATTTCATGGACACGGTAGGCGCGTCGACCGTGATCCGTTTCAGCGCCTTTGGCGCTTCTTTTGTACAGATGGTGTCGCCTATTTTGACGTCAGCGATGCCTGAAAGAACAACTATATCGCCCGGTTCAGCGAAATCGACCTCTTTGAACTGCATACCTTGATAAATCTGGAGTTTTGAAATCTTTAGCGGGAGCTGCTCGCCGCGTTTATCAATACAGACAAGGCTGTCGTTGTATCTCGCCGTGCCGTTGAAGACTTTCCCTATGGCAAGCCTACCGAGATAGTCGGAATAGCCGAGGTCGGAAACAAGCATCTGGAAAGGCTCATCAGGGTCATAGGAGGGGGCGGGCATCTCCTTTAGGATGGTGTCAAAAAGTACACGAAGATTTTCACCGTGTTCATCCAGTGTCTTCTGGGCAATGCCGTCACGTCCTATTGCGTAAAGCAGGGGGAACTCAAGCTGCTCTTCAGTAGCATTAAGGTCTATAAGAAGGTCGTATATCTCGTCCAAAACCTCATCAGGCCGCGCGTCTTTGCGGTCGATCTTGTTTATCACCACAACGATCCCGAGCCCCGCGTCAAGCGCTTTTTTCAGCACAAAACGGGTCTGGGGGAGGGGGCCTTCTGACGCATCCACCAGAAGAATCGCACCGTCAGCCATGGATAGCGCCCGTTCAACTTCGCCGCCGAAATCAGCATGTCCCGGAGTATCAATGATGTTTATTTTTACGTTATTCCAGACCACCGAGCAGTTTTTCGCGGCAATGGTAATGCCCCGTTCGCGTTCCAGGTCCATGCTATCCATTATCCGTTCGTCGACTTCCTGTCCCGCTCTAAACAGCCCGCTCTGTTCGAACATGGCATCAACGAGCGTGGTCTTGCCGTGGTCAACATGGGCGATAATCGCAATATTTCGTAACTTTGTATTTTTTTCAGATTTCTTCATTAATTTGCTTTCCCTTCGAGGCAATTTCAAAATGTT
>JBDRFJ010000088.1:0-4977 GCA_043818915.1 Pseudomonadota bacterium
TACGATAACAAATGGAATCGTCAGGGTGTGATTAAGGATGACAGGGTTTATGACAAATATTTGAAGCCCCAGTATCAAATTAAAGACGATCGCATTTTTGATCGAAACTGGCAGCCGAAAGGAAATGTTAGGGGAGGGAAAGGCGGTAGAAACTGAGTTCTGAAAAGAAATCGATCTCTGTCGCTGTGGATATACCAGGGTTAATACAACAGAACAGGGGAAGGGTGAATTCCTACAATGCAAAGGAGCAATCAAACACAGTGGTTGCTCTACTGTGCGGTGAACAATCTAATTAAAGTGCATCGCTACGGTCCAGGGTTTGCGTGAACGGATAGGTGTGAGGGTATTGGGGTGGGGAATAGATCATGAAAATATGAACATTGTATCAAGGATCCCAAAAGTTTCAATGAGAGTAAATGATAATAATCTATTTTCGAGCCAGCAGAAGAAGTGCTTTTAAAAAAATGACTTTTTCTCCAGGCTCGTTAGCGCGACGTATTAAAAAGGAGAACAAAATGAGCGATCAACCAAAAGAAGAAATGATTCGTTTGCTGCAAAGTAATATAGTCGCTGGTAGTAAGGTAGAGCAGAGCAAGAATAACATCCCTAACCACGTTAATAACTATACAGATTTTCAAGTTGAGTTCTGTTTACAATTGGACAAAATAATTTCCGATAAATTTACGATTATAAGAAAAACGAGATTTAATCAAGGTACGGCAATGGACTATTTTATCCGCGACGGAAAAAAATTCTTCGCGTGGAATTTAAGAAAAGACGGTAACATAACGCTATATTTCTGCAAAAATCCGCACGATTCAAAGAATTTATTTCCGAAAGTGCAAAAATCTAACGAAACAAGGAGCGGCGTTATTTTTCCGAATATTTCGCAATGTAATTACATTCTCGAATTGGCGCAACGATCTTACGAAAAATGCAGTTAGCGCGCTAACGAGTCTGAGGGCAGCGTGTTCTACGACTGCGGCGGGCGAACACGCTGCTGGAGCAAACGAGCCTTTGGCTCGCAGCTCAGTCGCGAGCATGTTAGCGAGTACAGGACGATGGAAGCACTGACATACATAGAAAAGAAGTGGGGCGCTCTTTAAAGTGTGAAGAAGGAGGACTTATGGGGGCTACCGGTTTCATTTATGTAGTAAGATCAATCACGAAAGACTATGTTCAGAAGAATTTTTATAATGTGCCTAGCGAGTGGGAAGAACGGCTCTACTTCGGGCCCTGCAAGAAACCCATGCGACCTAAAATGAAGCCAGGAGACTACATTTTCGGCCTCTCACCTTCGGGCACAAGACTAAGACGAATCGTCTTTGCCGTGCAGATCGAGGAACGGATATCCTTTGGGGAGGCATACTGTCGATTCCCTGACCTTCGAGGCCCTGAAGGCCCGATCCATGTGCGACCCGTTAAGAGGACAGGTCATTTTCCTGTCTCTCATTATGAACATATCCCAGGGGCAATGCACGAAGAAGATTGGGAAGCAGACTTGAAGACGCCCGAGCTCGACGCATTTTTCGTTTGCTATCAACGAAGCAAGTGGCTGGGGCGATGGTTAGGGCGTTACGGTCCTGAAATTGATGAAGATATTTTGGGTTTCTTTAAAACATGCTCGGTCTATGGAGCGAAAGGTCTTCTTAGTCGGCAGAACACTACTGCGACAATTGGTAACCCCATCGCGCATGGGGGTCTCTACACAGGTCTCCATTTGGAAACATACGATCCGGAAAAACTTATCAGGCTCTGTGATATCCGGATGGCAAAGCATACACCATTGCCTGAACGGATACCAGCGGTGCAAAGCCGGATGAAGCCAGCACGCACGTGCGGAGGCAGAAGCACATCCAGAAGCTGCCGCTAAACGAACTTTATTTGAGGCCAGATGATTCCAAGTCGTATACTATTTCTTAGAGTGGGCATGAGCCTTGAGTACGGTGCCCTTGGTCCGCTGTTCCCGGGCGGTAGCTTTGAGTACGTTCCTATTCCAGAGAAATGCGAAGTAGTTTCTTCTCGTTGTGTTCTCTTCTCACAAATCCCCGCAAGGTCTGGAGGAACTATCGAGCAGTTTGTGCCGCATCGGTATCGTGGGACCCCTGCCCACTACGATCCCGAATTCGACACATTCACATACGGAGATCCCGCCAGGAACAAACGAACTCAATTGCTTCACTTAAACTGTTATGACTTGCTGGTATTCTACGCTGGTTTGCGCCCACTCAGTGAGAAACGGGGTTCCAAGCTCTATTTAATCGGATACTTTACTGTTCAGAAAGTCTACAAGATGGACATGCTTGAGCCTTGGCCACCTCCGGGTCTGCAGCATTTATGGACAAACGCGCACTTTAAACGCAAGAACGGAGATTCCAATTTGGTAGTTGTAAAAGGCTTTCCGCAGGGAAGTCGCTTGCTTGAAAAAGCCGTTCCGTTATCCGACAGCCATCAAAAAGTATTGCCCGAGTTGGAAAACCATCTGGGTATGACAGGGTCCCTCAAACGGGCCGGCGCTGGGAGATGGATACCGGCTACAAATGTCGATCTAGTCGCGAAGTGGTTATTTGCGCTGTAGAGTAAGGTACCAGAGCCCTAGTGCTCCGGACGATCACGAGCACGCCATCATGTCTATAGGAGGCAGAGGAAAGTGTCGAGAACCCAGGTAATCCAAAATGAGCTCTGGCAACGTGACATTTCATGTCTTTCTTCGAAAGAACAAAATCTTGCAGAGCAGATCTTGGACCACTCGAAGAAACTAGGAGGCATTCCTTATCATCGAGACTCTAAGAAGAATCATTTATCTGATCGGCAAACAATTATAAAGCACCCGGAAACCCAAAAAGCCTTCTTGGTAATCACCATATGCCCAATTTTGCAGAGTGGGTCATATCAATTGCGAGTAGACTTCTTCGACAGACGTGACGAGATTCGTTCAGATATTTTTGCTATCGAGAAAGGTCCTAGAGGTCAGTGGGAAAATAAGAAGGAGAAGCGATTCGTTGTCCGTCAAGACGCAAAAGCGGAAACCTTGAAAGTGATGGTGGATCAAATTTTCACCGTGAATAGCCGCTAACTATTGCTGAGGCAAGAAAGCATTTCGATTTAAGCTTTGATTCATCTTCAGTTGAAAAGATTCAGTTCCTTCCTGATCTGGTCGGACAGCCAATGGCGGATTAAGGTTTGATAGGGTATAGACTTGATCGTGGCCAGTTTTCGAATGGTGCTAACCTGCAGAGGATCCATTTTGATGGTGATATTCTGAAGTTTTCTTTTCCGCTTCTTGGAAAGGATATCCTGCAGAAGTTGATCGTCTAAACTAAATTCAACAGGTTCCTTTAAGAGTTCATCGAGAATGTTCCCTTGATCGTAGTAATCAGACCAATCTTTGGCTATATTTTTCCCTTTTTTCATCACCATCTACCTTATGTTTTTCTTGTAATATTGAATTTCTGCTCGCTTGGTTCCCAAGCAACTTACCAATACCGCTTTAAGGAAGATACCTCCTCGGAATTCGCCGCCTTGTTCACTGCTGATGTCGTAATGCTCAAAACCGGGCGACCTCTGCCGCGGGTTAACCCTTTTACTTCCTGCTCACCGAGTGCGAGTTTACACTCTTAATGCTCTCCGCCCGAGCCTCTTGGCAAGAGGGCGATGCTGACCCCCCTTTTTCTGTATTTTTCCAAATGAACATCGGTAGTATAGATGGTCTTTACATTTAAGGAAGCTAAACTCGCCAGGATCAAGGCGTCCATGGCATGAATTCCTTGGCTTTGCGAGATATTGGCGGCTGCTATAAGGATTTCGGCTTTGTCAAGCCAGACTACTTTACTTATAGCCCGAATGGCCTCAAGAACAGTATCCACGGCAACGGAGTCTATCACCCCCGTGAGGGATAGCCTTTTCAGTTCATAAACGGTCAAGCAGGAGACGGCTGATTCATTTCCCTCTACGATTCCTTCCCATATCCTTACTGCCATGGAGTTGTTTCTAAGAAGCTCCACAAAAAAACCGGTATCAAGCCCTATCATCGGAGTCCATGCGCCCCCTTTCCAATTCTTTGTGGGCTTCCGGAGATACCCGCACCTTTCCCGCAATCTCTAAGACTTTTCTGCCCAGTCTCTTTTTCTTTTTTTCGGTGATGTAATACGAGAGGGCTTCAGCAAGTATTGACGAGACGGATTTTTTCTCATTCTCGGCCATAATCTTTGCATCCCTGGCAAGTGGATCGGGTATATGTGTTGTTATTCTCATCGTCCGCCTCCTTTGGGTAAGCGCTTACAGTAAGAGCATATAATCAAAAAAAAGTATTGTCAAGTTAAACGAAGCGGCAGTTGCGACGGCGGGTAGTTAGGACGCGCTCCCTGTGGGTTTTTTCTTTTATCTCTAGGCCACGGATTCTAAGATTTTCCGCAGGCGGTCTTTGCTTTCCAGCATTCTTTCTTTAGGGACGGAAAGGCTCAGCGTTCCCTGGAAATTCATCCTTTTCAAGTGCCTGACCAAGCCGAAAAAGTCCACCGTTCCTTCACCAACGGGCAGGTGCTCGTCGGTGATACCGTTGTTGTCGCTGATCTGGACGTTCCCGAGCTTGTCCCCGAAAGCTTCCAGAAACGGCTGGAATCCTCCTCCCAAGAGATGGGCATGGGCTACGTTTAGAGAGAATCCCAGTAAGGGGGAGTTCACTTTTTCGAAAATCTTCTCTAATTCCTCCGCTGTTACTCCCAGATAAGAGATCTCGGGCATTTCCAAAGATAGATCCCAGGGCTTTCCTGCCGGGAGGGCGATCTTCATTCTTATCTCTCCCTTCTTTACGATTTGCTTGCTGGTGGTTGGAAGAAAGGGTATTAATCTTTTTTATCCGCATCTCTGACGCAGCGAAAGCTCGTAACGAAACAAAAGTTCTCGCTTATTGGGTCATCTGCGGATCGGTTCGCAACTCGCCAGCTGTCTTTATGAAACCAAGAACCACCCCGTAAG
>JBDRFJ010000089.1:0-7886 GCA_043818915.1 Pseudomonadota bacterium
GACATGTTCAGTCTCTTCGGCGACCCGCAGCATTCGATCATCGACCAGATTCTGAAGGCATATGAATATAAAGACAAGTGGGTCAATCGCCTTGTGCTCGGCGACTCACTTGTTGTCATGAATTCTCTTGTGCATTATGAGGGCTTGGGTGGCCAGGTGCAGATGATCTACATGGACCCGCCCTATGGCGTGAAATTCGGCTCGAACTTCCAGCCCTTTGTGCGCAAGCGCGATGTGAAGCACAACGAAGACGATGACATGACCCGAGAGCCTGAGATGGTGAAAGCTTATCGCGACACGTGGGAACTCGGCCTTCATTCGTATCTCACTTACATGCGCGATAGGTTGCTGATTGCGCGGGAACTCCTCACCCCAAGCGGAAGTATCTTTGTGCAGATAAGTGATGAGAATCTCCATCATGTAAGGGAAGTGATGGATGAGGTGTTTGGTGATGAAAATTTCTGTGCATTAATTCCGTTTGCAAAAACTACAAGTACAGCAACAAATCTTTTAAGCAATGAATTTGATTATCTTCTGTGGTATGCGAAGGATATAAAACTCGTACATTACAACCAACTTTATGCTGAGAAAAAGGTAGGCACTTTCAAGAGCTACAAGTATGTTGAATCGCCAGATGGTTCCTCATGGAGACCGTTGACCAAAGAAGAAAGAGAAAACCCAACTCTTATTCCACTTGGCTGGAAAGTGTTCCAGATAAGTAATTTAACATCACAGGACCCTGGATCACCCGAGCAGAGATTTTATACTTTTGAGGGAAAAAAGTATGATTGCGGAGCAAGTAAGCACTGGAAAACAAAAAATCCGGAAGGATTGGATAAACTCTCTGGTGAAGAACGAATTATTGCTCTCGCCTCACAACTGAACTTTAAGCGTTATTTGGATGATTTTCCGTTAACCCCTTTGACGAATCTTTGGGGCGATACTGGCAGCGCAGGGTATTCAGCCACTGATCCTAAACTGTATGTTGTTCAGACTGATGCTGAAGTGATTCAGCGATGTCTCTTAATGACTTCTTCGCCTGGCGATCTTGTGCTCGACCCCACTTGCGGTAGCGGAACAACGGCATATGTTGCTGAGCAGTGGGGAAGGCGGTGGATCACAATTGACACGAGCCGTGTGCCGCTTGCGCTTGCAAGACAGCGTTTGTTGACAGCAACATTTTCGTATTATGAACTGAAAGAACCTGAACAAGGTCCGGCAGGCGGCTTTGTTTACAAACGCAAACAGAACAACAAAGGTGAAGAGGTCGGCGGAATTGTGCCGCATGTTACGCTCAAGTCTATCGCAAACAATGAGCCCCCCGCAGAAGAAGTGCTGGTTGACAGACCGGAGCCAGTAAATAGCATCACCCGCGTTGCTGGTCCATTCTGCCTTGAAGCGACTATCCCGACTCCTTTTGACTGGGAAGGTGATGGTATTGAAGATTCCGGTGCGCCGGAAGCCGGTGAGCACGGGTCATTCATCGACCGGATGCTTGAGGTTCTGCGGCGGTCTCCGGTGCTCCATTTGGACGGCGGCAAGACCGTTGAGTTCAAAGGTATTCGCAAACCAGCGAAGACCCTGTCACTTTCGGCTGAGGCGGTTGTTGAAAACCCCTCACCCCCGCCCTCTCCCCCAAGGGGCGAGGGAGAAAAAGGGATGCCGGTGGCTATCCTCTTCGGTCCGGAAAACGGAGCAATCAGCGAAAAGCTCGTCTATGAAGCTGCCAGGGAAGCACACGGAAAGAATTATTTTCACCTCTTTGTGATCGGCTTTGCCATTCAGCCGGGCGCGCGGAACCTTATGGACAATTGCGAGGCTGCTGTCGGGGTTCCCGCGACATATGTTCAGGCAACACCTGATTTGTTGATGGGCGATCTCCTGAAGAACATGCGCTCAAGCCAGATATTCAGCGTCTGCGGCCTGCCTGAGGTTGTGCTGAGAAAACTGTCTAAAGGCACCCCCTCACCCTTGCCCTCTCCCGCCAGGGGAGAGGGGAATGCTTTGTATGAGGTGGAACTCCTGGGACTCGATGTCTTCGATCCTGTCACGATGGAAGTAGCACACCGAAAAGGTGACGATGTCCCTGCGTGGTTCCTCGATACCGATTACAACGGCCTTTGCTTCCATGTGAGCCAGGCATTCTTCCCGCGCACAAGCGCATGGGATAATCTGAAACGCGCGTTAAAGTCCACCCATGAGGAAAGCGTCTGGGAACACCTTGCTGGAACTGTGAGCGCACCTTTTGAAGCGGGTGAGCATGGACAGATTGCCGTGAAGGTGATCGATGATAGAGGGAATGAACTGCTGGTGGTGAAATCTCTGAGCGAGGTAAAGGGATGATCAGTCGCGTAGTCATTCGGGGCTTTAAGAGATTTCAGGAAGTTACTTTTGACATACCAGGGCATGTTGTCCTTGCCGGGCCGAACAATACGGGCAAGACAACTCTTTTGCAGGCTATCGCGTCGTGGTCGTTGGCACTGGACCGGTGGAAACAGCTCAATGACTTTAATCCGCGGCAAGGCTATGTAAAGGCGCCCATTGCGCGACAGGCTTTTTCGTCTGTCCCGCTTCGCAGCTTCGATATGCTATGGCATCGACGCCGGTATGCCGGGAACCTTGAGATTGAAGTAATTGAAACAGACAACAGACCCATTGCAATGGAGTTTATTTCCGACAGCACTGAACAGATCTATGTGCGTCCGCGCGCGGATGTTAGTCGGTATGCTCTAATGAAAAAAACTCTATCCGCTGTGTACGTACCACCTATGACTGGCTTGGGAACGGAAGAACCCCTTTACCAACCTCCAAAGATTGCACAGCTTATCGGACAGGCGAGGCCAGGCGAAGTGATACGAAACCTCCTTGTCCAGGCTAAACACTCTGAAACAGCATGGCTCGCCCTCACAGAGTGCATCAAGCGTTTGTTTGGATATGAACTTCTTCCTCCGGATGAGACGGGTGCCGACATACGTGCGCTTTATCGGCATGCGCCCGGAGAGAAAGAATTGGACCTTGCCAGTGCCGGGAGCGGATTTCAACAGGTCTTGATGCTGCTTACTTTTCTTCATACCCGCCCGGCGTCGGTTCTTCTCATAGACGAACCTGATGCTCATCTACATGTGATTCTCCAAGATGCAATTTACAGCGAACTGCGGTCTGTTGCGATGGAGCAGCATTCACAACTCATTATTGCGACGCATTCAGAGGTAATCATCGATTCTGTTGAGCCAAGAGAGCTGTTTGCAATGTTTGACGGTCCGCGGCCGATTGCCGATAATAAAGAGCGCGCCAGCCTGATGCGGTCGCTTTCCATTCTTTCTAACGTCGATATTGTGATGGCCCAAGACGCACCGGGCATTCTTTATGTGGAAGGCCATACCGATATCGCAGTATTGCGCGAATGGGCTCGTATCTTAGGCCACAAAGCTTATGACTTGCTTACCAAAGCACTTTTTTGGAAACCGTCTGTTTGGGAGAGCCGGCTTGGGGCTTGCGGTGTGCAGGCGCGCGATCATTATGACGCTTTACAACTCGTCAAACCCGGCATTCCAGGGTTACGACTCCTTGACGGCGACGACCGGATGGAAGTGACTGAAACACCTATCACCGGCATCGGCTTGCAACGCATCCGATGGAAAAGATATGAAATTGAAAGCTATCTGGTCCATCCTGCGGCATTAAGACGTTTTGTCCAAAATCAGGTTGGGAAAGACGCGGCAGAACCTTATTTGGCCGATCTCGACAAATATTTTCAAGCCAATTTCCCGCCGCCCTTTATCGAGAATCCTTTGTCCGATCCGGCATTCTTGAAGAGCACAAAAGCCCGTGTCGATCTTATCCCTCCGGCTCTGGAAGCGGCTGGTCTTTTCAATATTCCATATACAAAGTATAATGAAATTGCAGCAGTCATGCTTCCGGAGGAAATTCATCCGGAGATTCGTGAAAAACTTGACGCGATCTGCAAGGCCTTCAACATCCCCCTATGAACCAGTACGAAGTACCAGAACCAATTTTAAACTCACCATATTTTGAGCCTACGGGATACTGGCGTATTATCGAAGGCGAGCCTCCTGTGCAAGTAGAAGGCCGAAGACCGGCAATGTACTATTATCGCCCCCCTCTGAAATCCATGTCTGAATCTCCTGAAGGTATCGGCACGGCCATCGAACTGAAGCTTGTTAACCGCATTCGGGATCGGATGAAGGATTGGCTACCGTTGGCGCTCAAAGGCGAGGGAGGCGTGACAGGGGTTACCTATGAACTCCTCAATTACTGGCACCGCGATGGAAGACAGCACCGGCTATTTTTCGCGCAGCTTGAGGCAGCGGAAACCACTATCTTTCTGAAAGAGGCCCGTGTTGACTTTCTGCAGGGCATTTCTGTTCCGCCTGACGAGCCGAGCGAAGAGCGAAAAGCCGAAGGGTTCAAGGCATTCAGTCGTTATGCCTGCAAGATGGCCACGGGGTCCGGCAAGACAACGGTCATGGGTATGATAACCGCATGGGGCATCCTGAACAAGATCAATAACAGGAATGACAGCCGCTTTTCTGACGCTGTGCTCGTTGTCTGTCCCAATGTGACGATCCGAAGCAGGCTTCAGGAGCTTGATCCTGAACGTGGAGAGGCAAGCATTTACCGGACTCGTGATCTTGTGCCGCCTCATCTCATGCCTGACCTTACAAAAGGGAAGATATTGATAACCAACTGGCATGTTTTTGAGCCGCAGGTCATGCAGACAGGGGGGGTCAGCGCCAAAGTGGCAAAAACCGGCGTGCCTGTAAGCATCACGGAAACGATCACTATCGGCGAAAAGACTACTACCGCCCGTGGTACACGGTATTTGACGTTAAAAGATTTGACCAAGCAGGTTGATGCCGGGATATTGCATATTATTTCTGAGGAGCGTGATAAGCAGGGCAATCTCAGGAAGGTAAAGCTCGAATCCACAAAATATGTCGAGAGCGATACTGCGCTGTTGAATCGTGTGCTCGAACGTAAAATTGGAGGAAAGCGGAATATCCTTGTGCTTAATGATGAGGCCCATCACGCTTACAGGATCAGAAGGCCTGAACCCGAAGAAGGAGAAGAAGATCTCTTTGGTGAGGAAGAGGAGATCGAGGAGTTTTTCAAAGAGGCTACTGTTTGGGTTGAAGGGCTTGATCGTATTAACAAACATCGTGGCATCAATTTTTGTGTGGACCTCTCCGCAACTCCATATTTTCTCGGCAGAATGGGACCTGACAGCAACCGCATCTTCCCCTGGGTGGTCAGCGAATTCGGGTTGACTGATGCCATAGAATCAGGGCTTACCAAAATCCCCCAGCTTGCGGTGCGTGACACGACTGGCAAAGAGATACCGGGCTACTTCAATATCTGGCGGTGGATTTTGCCACACCTGACAACTTCCGAGCGCGGCGGCAAGAAAGAGGCACCAAAACCTGAGGCGATCCTCAAGTGGGCACATACTCCGATTGTCATGCTTGGTGGACTCTGGACTGAACTCTGTCAGGAATGGGAGGGGAACAAGGATGACCCCCGACCTCCGGTTTTTATCCTCGTCTGCAAAAATACAAAGATTGCCAAGGTCATTTACGATTGGCTTGCTGAGAATAATCCTCCTGCCGGAATTCCCCCGTCGAAGATCGACGGGTTCCGTAATAACGGAAGAATCAGCACTATTCGGGTCGACTCTAAGGTTGTCCGTGAGACTGACACGGGCGAGGCCAAGAGTGATGAATTTCGCTGGATGCGCTTTACCCTTGATACCGTCGGCAAGTTGGAGTGGCCCCGGGACAGACAGGGTCGGACGCTCTATCCTGAAGGCTTCGAGGAATTAGCTAAGAAGCTGGACAGGCCGTTATGCCCACCCGGCAGAGACATCCGTTGTATCGTCAGTGTCGGCATGCTAACAGAAGGCTGGGATTGCAGCACCGTGACGCATATAATCGGACTACGTCCCTTTATGTCTCAACTGCTTTGTGAACAAGTCGTGGGCCGTGGGCTGCGGCGATCAAACTACGAGGTGGGTGAGGATGGAAAGCTGACGGAGGAAGTTGCAAAAGTTTTTGGCGTTCCCTTTGAAATAATTCCTTTCAAGGAAACGAAGGATGGCCCGCGGATATCCCCGGTCAAGCGGCACCATGTCTATGCTATCCCGGCGAAGACCCGCTATGAGATTAAGTTTCCGCGTGTTGAGGGGTATACGCAGGCAATACGCAACAGAATATCAGTGGACTGGAATGTGATTCCTGAACTCATTCTGAACCCTCTCCACATTCCTCCTGAGGTACAGATGAAAGCGGCCCTTCTTAGCAATCAAGGAAGGCCGTCTCTTTTGGGGCCGGGAAAGCTGGAAAGTGTGAACTTGAATCCATTCAGAACAGGACGTAGATTTCAGGAATTGGTCTTTGAGCTTGCTCGTGACTTAACTCGGGTATATACATCACAGCCAAGTTGCGAGGTTCCCGTTCAGGTCCTTTTCCCGCAGATTGCTGGAATCGTTGATCATTATCTAAGCGAAAAAGTAAAACCTGTCGATCCGGCAAATATCCTTGATGTTTTTCTTTCCCCGTATTATGGCTGGGCCATAGAAAGCCTTTTAAGCAGTATAAAACCTGATGTAATGACAGGCGAAACTCCTGAGGTAGCCGTCTATGAGTCAAGCAGAGGGCCGGGCTCGACTTCGGACATTGATTTCTGGACAAGTAAAGAGGTTCGTGAAGTGGTGCGCTCTCATCTGAACTATATTGTCGCTGATACCCGCGTATGGGAACAATCAGCCGCTTATTATATCGATACGCATCCTGCTACTGCTGCTTTTGTAAAGAACCAAGGCTTGGGTTTTGCAATCCCTTATTTCCACAATGGCCAGAGTCACGATTATATCCCCGATTTTATCATTCGATTAGATACGGATGGTGGAGGGTCTTATTTGATACTTGAAACCAAAGGCTTTGACGAACTTGAATCAATCAAAAAGGCTGCGGCAGAGCGCTGGGTTAATGCAGTCAACGTCGATCAACGATTTGGGTATTGGCAGTACGCTGTTGCGAAGAAGCCGGAAGAAGTTAGAAAGTGCTTGGATAATGCGAGAAAACAATAGGGGTCAGCCCGTTAATAACGGGACATAGGTTCTAAAACAACTTAAGACCTTTGCTCTTTTTAGGGAAGCGGTTCTCAATATCCCTGCCCTCATCCTGCCTGGGCGAAATCGATGAATTATCGCTCCACATCAGTCCCCATAAGCTCAACGCGAACTCGATCTCCGACATCAAGACCTTTATTACTGGGGGGGAGGTCTTGAGAGGTATCACGGTTACGAACGCAGAATTTAATGCAACAACAGAGTAAACTTATCCGGTGAGCATTAGGAATTTTGATGCAGGAATTTTGAAGCAATTGTCCGGAAATGCTTCACACCTTCCAAATCGGTGGACGATCTGGTAAAGAGGGATTCGTCCCAGTCGAAGTAAGTATCCTCAATCCTTTCAGAAGAAAGCCAGTTTTTTGCAAAAGTGGTTTTGCCAACCTGGCGAGGACCCGTGAGGAAAAGCATCTTTCCAGCACTGATCTCAGGGTCAAAGATATATTTTCCGACCAATCTTTCCATACCGACTTTTTTCCATAAATACGTAAAAAAGTCAAGACTTTTTTTCAATGATGTGAAAATTGGTCGAAATACCCCTTCATCAAGTCTGCCTTTTCTCCGGAAATCTCGAGGAAGGTCCTGTAGGGAGGCGAATAAATCTCATCCAGCTAAAACAGGCGAATTTCAATCCCCCTCTCTTCTTCGTGCTCGGGCAAAGTCGATGACTCCTCGTTCTACATCCTTATTATAGTGAATGCTTTAAATAAGGTGACATTCATAGGATGGTCATTGCGAC
>JBDRFJ010000090.1:0-11448 GCA_043818915.1 Pseudomonadota bacterium
CGATCCGTCTATCGTGCTATAAGGCCGCCTGCTTGGTGAAATACGGGAAATCGTCGACCAGGATCGAAATCCAGAATTTTTCGCAAAAACCCTGTCAAGTCTTTTTTTACTTCTTTTTGTATTTTTTGCTGAATAGTTACCGAATTTATTAAGTTTTCTACAGAGAAATTTCCGCTTAATATAAAGACAATTCAAACTTCTTCCCTCGCACGAACCACGAGCGTATTGTTAATCGTGACAACCCCTTGAGACCTTGCTTCACAAAAAAAGTTGCGTTTTGCAACGGTCTCCCTTGGTGATGATAAAATTTTTCTTCGAGAATTTTTTGAATACCACTTTAATAAGGAGGCGACGATGGACCTAAAGAAACTTAAGAAGATCTTGGCAGGGTTTAGTATTGCCGGGCTGATTGCCGGCGCTTCGCTCCCGACCATCGGGTGCGCTACCCCGGACGAGAAGACTCAGACGAGTTGCAGCGGGTCGTCATGCAGCGGCAAGACCCAACCCGACGACGACAAGGGCAAGAGTTCCTGTGGGAAGAGTTCGTGCAGCAGCTGATCGGTATTAGGGTGTGCATCTGAAACTCGAAGAGATTTACCCCAAATGCCGCTCTATTTTAGAGCCTAAAGCCTGGAGTCAGCTCATTGCGGGGTGTGACGAATCCGCGGAGCTTGACAGGGTGGCCGATAGACTTGCGGGTCAGTCGGGCGCGATTGGTTTGCCCGCTTTTCTGCCCGACCTTGCACGTGTGGAGTGGGCCCGCTACAAAGCAGCAGCCGGCGAGATTGCACTTCCCCGAGAACTCGAGCAGCTTCAGGTTAATCCCACACTTGTACTGCTCACGCTTTCCTGGAAACTTTCCTCCCTTCTCACTGCTGAGAACGACGATTTTCCTACTATGCCTACCCCAGGCGAGGAATTATTGCTCGTCTGGCGGGACTCCGGATCCGGCAAGACAGAGACCAAAGCTGCCACGGAGGAGGATCTCCTTGTGCTCAAGATGGTAATCGAGGAGGTTGACCCGGCGGAAGCGGCAGCGGCAGGTGAAGTCCCGATCGGCTCCGTCGATGCCGCGATTGATCGTGCAGTCCATAGGGGCATCCTGCTCGCACCCCCATCACGCATACGGCGCGATTCTGATAGTTTCCCTCTGGGCCGGAACACGCCTGAGCACTTCCTGTCCGCGTCCTCATTTACTCTTCAGTGGCATGTGACCCAGACCTGCGATCTTCACTGTAAACACTGTTATGATAGGAGCAGGCGATCCAGCCTTAGCCTGGACCGGGCTGTCGGTATTCTTGACGACCTGCGTTCTTTTTGCCTGAGTCAATATGTTCGAAAACATGTCTCCTTTACCGGTGGCAATCCGCTCCTCTATCCACATTTTTCTGAACTGTATCGCGCTGCGTCAGAACGTGGTTTCTCCATCTCGATTCTCGGAAATCCCACACCTAGGGAACGCATGGAAGAGCTGCTTGCGATCCAGAAACCTACGTTTTTTCAGGTGAGCCTGGAAGGCTTGCCGGAACACAACGATACTATACGCGGCCCAGGGCATTTCGAGCGAGTGATCGAATTTCTTGCGGTGCTCCGGGAACTTGACATCTACTCTACAGTGATGCTCACCCTCACGAGAGACAACATCGATCTATGGATGTGGCGCGGCGTTCAACTTTATGGCAGTCCTGCCGGACGGAGAAGCCCACGCCTGCAGGAAGTTTCCCTCTCTTATTGGAAACGTACTGGATCAGAGCATCGCTGATATATATGAGTCCGATATTGCTCGTCGCTACCGCCAGGGGTGTAATACATGTCGTTCCTGTGCCATCCGTCCGGTATGTGGCGGCTGCCTTTCGATTGCCCATGGCCACGGCTTGGACATGTTTGAAGAACGAGATCCGCAGTGCTTTATGGAGATGGTCTGACAGCAGTAATATCCCCTATATGTCCTTTGACCAGTCTTCCAACTCCTCTGCCTGATATTCTTCCTGTTTCAGTGTAAGATCGAGGTTGATGACCAATCCCTCGTGTTTTTTAACTTCACCGTCCTGTCCCAGTTTGCTGTGTCGGGCAAGCGCTGTTTTTGCACCCTCCAATGCCTTTTGTAATGCTCCGCCGATCACGGTACTTTTATCGATAGGGTCGGCTTTGAGCCGGGGCGAAATGCCGTTTTCAGCGATGTCTTCGGCAAAGTGGGCAAGCTGTTTCATTTTTTCCATTGCCTGATCCATGAGCTGCCATCCCATGATACCGTCATTTTGAAAGACCCACGCGTTCCGGATGTGCTGCATCATTTCAGTGTATTTGCTTGTTACCTCCTCTTGGAGGCGATCCAGGAATTCCTTGGGGAGTTCGGGTTCTCCTCCAGGGCGACCATTTGCTTGTTCCGGAGTCAATTTCCGCAAAATTTTCTGAAACTTCCTGGCATGTATGGCCGATTCCCATGCTTCTCTCCGCAATACACGTTTTATGTGGGAATTATCAACTTTATCTGCTTCTGCGTTGTAATGTGGTATCAGCTTCTCCTCATATTCAACATAAGATTTGAATATAGTAGACCGGCTGGCAGGATCATAGGGATATGGGGCCGGTGTAAGTTCGGGCTCTCCGCCTAATCGAGCTATGATCATTCCCAGCCAGTGCATATGCCACATCTCTTCCCTTGACCGCGAAATGAGATTAGCTCCTATGGGTGTACCTTCTCCTTCCAACCAGCCGTGAACGAGATATCGTATGACGGCAGCGTGTTCGTCTTTAAGGTCTCTATTAAGTAGCGCAATCAGTTCGTTCTTTTCCATGGCTCACCTCCGGTTATTGGTATGATAAAACTCGTAAAAAGTCATATTTCCTCTCCCTCCAGGGGAGAGGAAATATGACTTTTTACGAGATAATCACCTATTGACACATTCTATAATACCTAAAAAAATGAGGACTGGATACCAAAAAATGCCTGGAACTGGAGAATATTTCGATGCTCAAAGTCGTTCACAAAAGACTTTTTGCAAAATTGTCAAAATTTATTAAAGCTACCCTTAAGAGTATATATAAAAAATATGGACTTCCCAGGTCAGGTACGTATATAATATTAATTATAGATAACACATGAAGACAACTGTAAGAGGGGGAGATGGAACTAAAAGGTAACAAGAGTGTCATGCTGGCGGAAGAGATGTTCAATGCGTTGTAATAGCTCTCTGCGGGGACAAGCACATAGCCCCCAAAAAATTCTTGTTTTTCAGCAAAACAGGAGCGGCGAAAAAAAGATACGGGGTATTAAAAAATATGGGGAGGACCTGTTTGTCCTGGAAATTATATCGATTGACACCCCTTTGTCACTTGTTGTGGACGATACAACACGTTATCTGCCCCGTGAGATCCGGGCAGATCTCGTTCTCGATTTTTTGAAACATCCAGACCTGTCTCATGACCTTGCTATCGCATGCCGCGAGAGCAATATTCCTGTAGTCGCTTCAGGGAAAAAAATGCGAATGAAAGGAGTTCTGACTCCTCCGACCTGATGCGGCCTTTCCAGGCAGGTCCGCCTGGGTGGTTACGGAGAACGTTTTGGTTCGCCGGAATTTGCCGTAGAGGTCGATGATGGAAGGGTTGGCCGTATCACAATATTGCGAGGGGCCCCTTGCGGAGCCACCTGGGATGCCGCGGCACGCGTAGTGGGCCTGACCACGGAGGAAGCCGCGGTGCGTATTGGTCTTGAAGCACAACTTTTCTGTGTAGCGGACCCTTCGGGTTGGGATCCGATTTACGGAAAAAGTCCGGTGCATTTTGCCGGCAAGATCCACGCGGCGGCGTTTAAACGCGCGCTCGCATTATGAGACCTTTGCATAATTGCCATTTTGAGCGCTGACGCTTCACTGCGTGCCCGTGATGCGGCGTCAGGCTTCAAAATTTAATCCTCGAAATACCCAATGTATTCCTCCGGTTAAATTTTTTGCCTTCCTTGCCTGACGAAAAAATGTCGCATTATGCAAAGGTCGCATTGTGGGAATCGTCGTCTAATAAAGCCGGATGATTGAGGAAAATGGTAATAATGCCGTATTATTTCGGTGCCATATGAAAGAAAGCCATACGAAAAGCTTGAATAACATTTCGCTATGATCTATACTTTAACATATCTCTAATGCCTTTCCTTATCAGCAAAAGGAGCGCTGTCCATGGACGATGACAAGAGAGGATATCACCGGGGGTACAGCCTGTTGTATATCACTCTCTCTGATGGCAATAAATTTATAAAAGAGTTCGTATACAATGCAAGCCCGGGCGGCCTGATGATTAAATGCAGTGAGTCGTGGGAGATAGGGACGCTTTTGGATATAATCGTCCATTCCCACGTCCCGATCAGGACAAAGGGGAGGGTTGCCTGGATTAAACAGGTTGGACAAACATACATGATAGGTATTGAGTTTGAGGAGTCAAATACAGGTATTGTGACGTGGTGGGATCACATTTTGAAGGAAATGCTGGAGTAAGTAATAAAGGTCTCAAGGAGTAGATTAATTGCAGTTCTGTGATATGCGATGTGCGTACGCGTCATGGCCTGAAGATGGGTCAGTCGACGGGTCTGGTTCGTGTCGTACATTTCAAGCCCTTTATTGTAAGAAAAAGGAGCAACTTGTCTATAAAAATCATCCCTGCCTTGATAAAATCGAACATAACATCAAACATAACAAGGAACCGTAATAACACCGCTACTTGCAAAATCGGCCATCATCATATTGTTTTTCATGAATGCAGGCGAGCATACTAATCTCGAACGCAAAATCGGCCGCTATCCTGCTTCGATTTCACCCCGATTGGGACTCTGGATATGAAGTCATATCGCATTCTCAAATCCTACTTCGTAGAACGCAAGGCTATTATTGCCGTCGGCCTTTTTGCTCTCCTCCTCGTTGATGTCCTTCAGCTCATTATCCCCCGCATTATCAAATGGGCGGTTGATGATCTCACTATCGGTATTGTAACAGCTCCGGGACTGCTTCGTTATGCCTTTTATATTGTCGGGATAGCTCTCTTGATCGGGCTGTTTCGCTTTGTCTGGCGGCGCTGTCTCCTGGGAGCCTCACGGAGGATAGAAGAGGGCTTGAGAAACCGGCTCTTTTCTCATATACAGACGCTTTCCCTGGCCTATTTTGATCAAACCAAAACCGGTGACCTGATGGCCCGCTCCACCAATGATATACAGAGCGTGCGGATGGCTGTGGGCATGGGAATGGTGGCGCTCATGGACGCCGTGGTCTTGGGTATCGCCACTATAGGATTTATGCTCTACATCAATGTTACACTGACGCTCTTTGCGCTCCTGCCCATGCCGATAATTGTTTTCTTTACCCGGGTTTTGAGCCGGAGGATGCACCGTCGATACAAAGAGGTGCAGGCCTCATTTTCTGATATGACCGAGGTCGCACGAGAATGTTTCGCCGGCATCCGCGTAATTAAGGCGTATAATCGCGAGGCGATGAAAGCGAAGAGACTTTCAGATGTCTCGCGAGACTATCTGGCAAAAAATCTGCGGCTGGTCAGGCTTACCGGTCTTCTTTCCCCGGGCATGATGTTTTTTTCCAGTATGAGCGTGGCCATAGTGCTCTATCTGGGAGGGCGGCAGACTATCACCTTTACCATTACGCCTGGTGATTTCGTTGCTTTCATAAGTTACCTTGGCCTTCTCACATGGCCCATGATGGCTATGGGATGGGTCGTAAATCTGATACAACGGGGGGCGGCGTCTTTAGATAGGATAAACGCAGTTCTTGAAACAAAGCCTCATGTCCTGAGCCCCAAAGAACCTTGCACTGCTGAAACCCTTAAGGGAGATATAGTCTTTGATGAGGTAAGTTTCAGGTATAATCAGGATACGCCGTACGTACTTTCCAACATTGCCTTTTCACTGGAATCAGGCCGGACTCTCGGAGTGGTGGGGCCCACGGGGAGCGGGAAGACCACGCTTTGTCACCTTATCCCGAGACTTGTAGACACAACGAGCGGGCGTATCCTAATCGACGGAATTGATGTGCGCAAGATATCGCTTCATACACTCCGATCCCACACAGTAGTAGTCCCGCAGGATGCCTTTCTTTTTTCCGGAACCGTCCGTGAGAACCTCTGTTTAGGCAGAGACGATGCTTCAGAGGAAGAGATTATAAAAGCTGCTCGCGCAGCCGGCTTTTATGAAACTATTATGGGGTTCACTGATCGATTCGACACACTAATCGGCGAAAAAGGGGTTATGCTTTCAGGCGGCCAACGGCAGCGTCTTGCCCTGGCAAGGGCTTTTCTTGTGTCAGCGCCTATTATAATCCTCGATGACTCCCTGAGCCAGGTGGATACCGATACTGCCGCGGCCATTCTTGCCTCTATAAGGAATTTTTCTCCAAAACTGACAACAGTGATGGTCTCTCATAGGCTGAACCACATTCGCCATGCTGATTTGATTATAGTACTTGAAGAAGGTCGAATCACTGACTCCGGGACCCACGCAGAACTGATGAGTCGTGAAGGATTCTACAGCAATATGTATCGCTGGCAGGAGATAGAAGAAGAATTAGAGCATGCGAATTAACTACGGATATTTTGAAGAGGATCAACTTGGCAAGCCGTACGATGTGGGATTGCTGAAAAGACTCTTTACATATATTTATTCCTACCGGCGCCTGTTTTTGCTTTCCATCGTTTTGACAACAGCTATCACCGCCCTGGACCTCACCCTTCCATATTTGACTAAAATAGCGATTGATCGGTACATTGTTCAGGACATTCCTAAGGAGGAGGTAGAAGCCGACCGGCAACAGCGCTTTTATGTGGTTGACATGCGCCTCCCGGAGGTTGAAAAGGTAGTTAAACAATATCCCTCGGTTTTTGAAATCCGCGAGCCGTTTGCGCGAATCCCTTATCAGGAGCTTCCCAAGCTGAGCAAAGCCGACCTGGCGGATCTCCGAGTGAGGGATTCTGCCGGTGTTGCCCGCATCGCCCTGATATTCGTCGCTATTATTGTGTGCCATTTCATTTTCAGCTTTGGCCATGTAGTCATTATGGAATACGCCGGTCAATCCATTATCCATGATCTGAGGACAAGCCTGTTTAACCATCTCCAACATCGTTCCGTGGAGTTCTTCACTAAAAATCCGGTCGGTCGCTTAGTTACTCGCGTGACCAACGATGTTCAAAATCTCCATGAACTATTGACATCGATTATCACGGTGTTCTTCAAGGATATCTTCATGCTGATCGGAATCATAACAGCGCTGCTTGTCATTCACTGGCAACTTGCGTTGATCTGTTTTCTGATGCTTCCTCTTATTTTTTTAACTACTTCATACTTCAGTCGCTTGGCGCGAGACGTTTTTCGAGAACTTCGGGTTAAGATAGCACAGATCAATACACGGCTTCAGGAAACGATCGATGGTATCAGCGTCATCCAATTGTTTCTGCAGGAGGTGAAAAATTATAAGCGCTTTCGTGCGCTCAACCATCAAAACTATCTGACCGAAATGCGGCAGGTCAACATATTTGCGGTATTCATGCCGGTTATCGAACTCTTGGGCGCTATTACCACAGCCTTGATTATATGGTATGGCGGGGCGCGTGTGCTTGCCCAGGACCTCAGTCTGGGCGCCCTTGTGGCATTCATATCGTACATGAAAATGTTTTTCAGCCCTATTCGGGATATTGCCGAGAAATACAATATGATGCAGTCTGCAATGGCCTCCTCTGAACGAATTTTTCTCCTCTTTGACACTCCGGATGAGATTCCCGATCCCCTAACGCCTGCCGGAGTTGAAGGCCCTGTGGGCACGATCTCCTTTGAGAACGTCTCGTTTTCTTACATGGACGGAGTCCCTGTTCTCAAGAACATTTCATTTGCTGTGCGGCCCGGAGAGACGGTTGCCATTGTTGGACCGACCGGAGCGGGAAAATCGACCCTTATCCATCTTCTTGAACGGTTTTACGATCCGACCGAGGGAAAGATCAGTATAGGCGGGGTTGACATTCGCCGAATCCCGAAGGCCGTGCTCCGGGATCGTATCGCATTGATTACCCAGGATGTATTTCTATTTGCCGATACTATCAGAAACAATATTACCGAAGGAAATCCGCGTATGACTCCGGAACACCTGGAGGAAATTGTTGCCGCTTCTAATATTAGCCGGTTAATACAAGCTCTCCCTAACGGTCTTGATACAGTGCTGATGGAAGGGGGGCGCACCCTGTCGAGCGGAGAGAGGCAGCTGATAGCCTTTGGCAGGGCTCTTGCGCGCGACCCCGAGATCCTTGTCCTTGATGAAGCAACCTCAAGTGTAGACACTGAGACCGAACGTATGATACAGGAGGCGACTCTAAGGTTGATGCAGAAGCGCACAGCCATTGTGGTTGCACACCGGTTATCTACCATCCGGCACGCAGATCGCATTATTGTTCTTCATAAAGGCCGCATCAGGGAGGTCGGCGCTCACGACGAACTGATCGCTCAACAGGGGCTATATTATCAATTGTATCAAAGGCAAAAGTTTTTTTGATAAAGGAGTGATGAACATGCTTACAGCTAAAGAAATTATGACAAAAGAGGTGATTACGGTTGCTCCGGAAACAAACATTGTCGAAGCCGTCCAGCTGCTGTTGGAAAAGCGCGTCAACGGTCTACCGGTAGTAGATGGCCAGGGCCAGGTGAAAGGAATTATCTGTCAAAGCGATCTAATCGCCCAGCAGGAAAAATTCCCCATACCCCCCTTTATTACCTTGTTGGACGGGTTTATTCCGTTGGCTTCATACAAGAACTTAGAAAAGGAAGTAAAAAAAATAGCCGCGGTTTCTGTGGAGGAGGCTATGACCCTAAACCCCGTAACGGTTGGACCTGATGCCGGTCTTGAAGAGATCGCCACCCTCATGGTGAGCAAGAACATCCACACGTTGCCGGTCGTGGATCAAGGTAAGCTGGTGGGAATTATAGGCAAAGAGGATATCTTACGTACACTTATACCCAAAAGCTAAAAGAAAGATTTGCTATTTTGCGTTCTTTGAACCTCGCAAGTCTTTTAGATAACAACTCCCATCCATAGCTTTAACGCGCTTTTTCATCTCTGCCGCGATTGCGCCAATCTGTCCGATATGCTTGAGGGGTCTATATTCGGTTGTGACAACCGCTATTGAAATCGTCATAATAGGAAAACGCTCTTTTCCCCCTTTGCGATTTGTAGAGTCGATGTAGCCTCGTATCCTGTCATCCTCATCGTAAAAGTTGCCTACGATCAGATCAAAATTTTTTATGACCTCGTTGCATACACTATCCACATTATCAGGAGGGATAATAAAGACAAAGTCATCTCCACCGACATGACCTACAAACGCCTCCGGCGAGTTGAGGTTTCGTATGGCGTTTGTCAGGAGGCGGGCGGTCATCTTGAGTATCTCGTCTCCTCTAAGGAAGCCGTATTTGTCGTTATACGACTTGAAATAATCAAGGTCCACATAGCCCACGGCAAAGACACGTTCATCATCAATCCGAGCCTGTATCTCTTTCATAATGGAATGGTTCCCGGGAAGGCGACTCAGGGGATTGGCATCGCCCACCCTTGCTGCTCGAGCAAAGGTAAGGGAAAGTCTTGAGCGTATCTCTTTGGGATTTAGTGGTTGTTCAAGATAGTCGTCAACCGGAACACTGTCCCAGTCGATTTCAAAGTCGTGCCCAATCGGTTGTAACACGAGAACAATCGGTAAATGACTAAAGACGGTATCCGCTTTAATCCTGCAGCAAAGGTCCTTCCAATCGCCTGTTTCCAATGACTGATGAATAATGATAAGGTCCGGAGGCTCACTGTAAATCGTATCAAGGGCACGGAGAGAAGACTCTGCCGTATAAACAATAAAATGTTTTTGATCCTCTTCTAAGAGTCGTTTTATTTCATCCGCGTCGGGTGAATCGCCGCCTATAATCAGCACTCTTTTTTTGCCTTGTCTCATTCTATCTCATTATCACCGTCTGAAAAGAAATCTTCGGCATCTTCCAGCCTATCGTCCATTTCACCGATGATTTCTACCAGAAGTGAGTCGGAGACGTTGAGAGCCTCCCAGGCCTTAGGCTCAATTCGAGGGATCAGATTGTCTCCCGGGAAGCCAAAACCGATCCCTCTGACAAGGATATTGGCGACATGGATAATGGCGGTCGGTTTCCGGGCGAGGCGCGCAAGATCGGGGTTGTCGTGATAGGTGATGGGATCTGCGAGCTTGTTTGGGAGGTTCCATTTTTGACAAACCCATTTGCCGACAGTAGCATGGTTGAATCCGAGGATTTCTTCCTCCGCCTCATACGTTAAGATTTGTTTTTCCGCAGCCACCGTGTCTATCAGGTCTGATTCTTCCGGAAGTTCAATCCTTATGATCACCTTTCCTATATCGTGCAAAAGCCCGGCGACCGACACCTCCTCAGGATTTGGGTCCTTTATTTTTCTGGCAATGACTCCGGCGGCCATGGCACACCCGAGAGAGTGCTTCCACAGCCCGTCGAAGCCCCTGGCAAGCATCATATCAAAAACCGAGGTGCTGAGTATAAGTCCTTTGACAACGTCGAACCCTAATATGATAAGGGCATGTGTTACGTTTGAGATGCGACCCGGAAACCCATAGAACGCGGAGTTTACAACCCTAAGAATTTTGGCGGACAGAGCCTGATCAGAGGAGATTACCTTTGCAATGTCCTCGGCAGCCGTCTCGGAATTTTCCATCAAGCGGCTGATTTTATCAAAGATGCCGGGCAGAGTAGGGAGACTTTGCATAGCCTCCACGCGTTTTCTTACAGCCTTTTTGTCGACTTTCATTCTTCTCCGGCTTTTTGCTTAAAACGTTCTAAGAAGATATTCTTGATCTTTTTCATGAGCGGGTCTTCTTCCACATGTCTGAAACGGACGTTAAGTTCGTCTATCAGTTGGCTGAGACTTTTGACGCTCTCTCCCGTATCTATATGGTGTCCTTCCACTGTTATCCGCGCTACTTCCATATTGGACAGGCGGTTAATCATCTCTTCAGTAAGCTCGATACCTGCGCCACAGAGGGTCATTCCTCTATCGTTTGTAACCGGCTTTGCCAGTTTCATCCCGGCCTTCGCAAGTTTAAGGGGTATTTTTTGCATTTTATTCCTAAACCTTTAGACCCTTCTGCCAAAGGTCTCTATGTGAGACCTTTGCATAACTGCCATTTTCCCGTGATGCGGCGTCAGGCTTCAAAATTTAATCCTCGAAATACCCAATGTATTCCTCCGGTTAAATTTTTCGCCTTTCTTGCCTGACGAAAAAATGTCGCATTATGCAAAGCTTGCTATATTGCAGTAAGCCTTGAGTTCAAATGAAAAAGGCTATACTCATTTCGATTCCAGTTACAGTAAGTTGGTTGGTAATCCGGAATCAAAAGAGGAGTATAGCCATGACGTCTAATAAAACTGAAAAA
>JBDRFJ010000091.1:0-4435 GCA_043818915.1 Pseudomonadota bacterium
CGATCCGTCTATCGTGCTATAAGGCCGCCTGCTTGGTGAAATACGGGAAATCGTCGACCAGGATCGAAATCCAGAATTTTTCGCAAAAACCCTGTCAAGTCTTTTTTTACTTCTTTTTGTATTTTTTGCTGAATAGTTACACTTTTTTCAGCTCTGTTAAGATCTTCTCCGCAAACAACTGCAAAGTCCGTTTGATTAAAAAGTCCAGTTTTTTCCGCCTCTGGAGAAAGATCAAAGGCCTGCCCATATCGTTTAAGATCTTCCATAATCGGCCATAGACTCAAAACATCACGCACATCAATAACCGTACCTTGGTCTTGCATCTCAGACAATATGTCACGCAGAATCGCATGATTCGGTAGCTTGCTATCAAGAAATGCCAAGTTGGCAAAAACGATTAGATGTTCCTTGGAACGACTAACCGCAACATTAAAGAGTCTTGCACCATCATCCTCTGGAGTGTTAGCCTGAAGAAAAATACCTGCATATTTTTCCCCGAGACTATCCGGCACATCCAATATCATCAGAGACTTTTGGTCGCCCTGGTAATGGTGGACAGTTCCAGTGTCCACCATGCCGAGATCTGAGCCTTTGAGAACTTTCTTCAATAATTTTGATTGTGCAGCATAGGGTGTACACACTCCAACGGAGCTAGGTGTCAAGAAACGTTCTGCCTGAAAATGGAGGCAGAGATTTCTTATCGCCAAAGCATGCATGAGATTATAACGGGACTTGAAAGCATCTTTATTAGAGAATGGGTAAATTGTTGAGGTGTCGACAATCGTCAACGGTCGGTGAAATGGTTTGGGAGCTATTTTATCTGCAGGATTTCTTTCAGGCGATGTTTTGAGTTTGTTGCTATACATTCTGGATGAAATAATTTTACAAATATTGCCATCCATCCTGTATTGCTCATCCAACATAACAGCTCGCTTCATGGATCTACCTTCCTGGAAAGCATTTACCAGGCCGGAGGTTTGAAAAACATCCCCACCAACAACATCAAAAATTTCTTGCTGCTCAGTCTGTATAATTGGCGACAGTTGTCTGAAATCCCCAGAAATGACAACCTTTTCTTTGGCAAGCCCTGCCGCATGAAAAAGAGCAGGCAACATCACCATTGAAGCCTCGTCAACAATCACCACATCAAACCCGTTAAAAAGCTGTGGACTTAAGAAGGCCTTGGTAACTGTCGCACCAACAATTTTTGCACTTGTAAGCACCGCCTTAGCAATATGCTCCAGCTCCTTATTTATTTTCGCAATCGCTTGAATAATGGGTTGCTTTTTTTCGTTAATCTTTTCGATTTGTTTTTCAATAACAGTTCGGTCATAGTTTCCCAAAAGCCTCTCCACTCGATCAGTTTGAACCCCAACTTTTTCAAATTGAGGGGCTAACTCATGCATTTTCTGCTTGGTCTTTTCAATAGTCTCGTTAAGTCCCTCTAACTTGGAAATGATATTTTGAATATCGTTTTCAACCGCCTCGATGGAGCGACGAAGGAAACGTAAAAGGCCCGCATCTTCGACTTTTTCTTTTTCAACACGGAGTTTGGAAAGTTTGTTTGCAGCCCGTTCTTTTTGCTTTTCAGCGTCTTTAATCTCTTGACTACTACCAGTAAGCTTAATATTCAAATCATTACGCTGCCTTTCAAGTTGATCTAAGTCTTTAAATTGATTGTGAATTTTGAGCGTTTCTGCCTGTTGCTGGTTGATTCCCTCTAACTTTTTCTCTAGTTCGATTTTCTGTTTTTTTAACGTTGCCGATTTACGAGCAACAATGCCATCAAGAGTTACATATTGCGACCAATTATTTTCAAGCTCAGAATGACTGATTTTTCCAATCCTGACGATCTGTCCCTCTTCAAGAGCTATATGCGAATTGCCAAACTTTTTACAGAGCTTCAGTAAGACCTGATCAACAGCCTGATTGGTATTGGAACAAAGAAGAACCTTTTTCTTATCGTCAAAGAGAGATAGATTGACGGCACTAAGGGTTTTGGTTTTTCCTGTGCCTGGGGGTCCCCAGATGTAAAAGATTTCGTTCGTCGTTATTTTGCATGCAGTCTCGCGTTGTTTGGCATTTAGGCCTCTCACCTGTAATTCAGGCAAGGTTCCAGGAAGCTCTTCTTTCCCTTCATTATATGTGACAGCATTGGCGAGTCGCTCGTTAAATTCTGGTACTTCCTTATTGCCTATTTTTTCTAATCGGCTACGGAGGGCTTCAAGCATTGCTGTATTGTCGACCGTCAGAAGGCAGTGGGAGATATGTGGCCCAAAATCGTCTTGTAATCCCAAGATAATCTTTTTGCCAAAAACAGCGGCAATTTGTCCATCTGTATGGGAACTGCCGATTGTCGCCTGGATCTTAGCACCTTCAAATAAATCGGCGTCACCGTCATAAGGGAATTGATAACCGACATCGTGTCCATCAACCTTGATCCTTGCTCCGTTTTCTAGCGTAACCTTCTTTGTCCCAGCACCCTTTTTCCGCATTTCAGCGATAAGTGCCCTGAGACCTTTCTCATATCTCGTCACCAAATTGGCGGACTTGCCAAGATCAAGTTCAACATCGCTTTTCAGATTAAATTGAAATTTATTGGGAACGTCTGTTATGTTGCCAGAAGGACGTATTATAGCTGTTCCTTTAGGAGATTGATTCATATCTTCAAAGGGATCTTTGTAACTACTAGACTGACTTCGGCTTCCCGTTTTCTTGGTCGTCTTAGAAGATTTGCCTGTAGGGCCATGTGCTTTTGGCTTACTGCCAGCCTGCGGTTTTTCTGGTTGGGAAGAATCAGGGGGAGGTGAATCCTGGGCAGGTCGCTTGAGGTTCCTTATACGCTCTTGAACCTGCTGCCGGAGCTTGACCATTTTTGGTTTTTTCCTATGGCATAGCTCTTCAAGAAGAGTTTTCAATTTATCTGGATTGTTCTTTGACTCATTGAAAACTTTTCTTAATTCTACGCCAGAATATCTAAAAAACGGACGTGCCAAACGCCCCTCCTAATTTTCAACAATTTTAGAAAGCATAACGCCCTGTGTCACCGGCACCAAACACAACTGGGCCTGCGATAGAGCATGATTTATGATGACTATGCTGTAGCTAAAGCCGCTCCGTGTTTGGTGTCAGGTGAACACAGATGTTGGATTAAAATATTTTATGCTTTTGACCCTGGGGGCTTGTTATCCATTCTCGCATCTACAAGGTATATGTATGGATCATTTACCATCTTAAGTTCATCTAAAATGCCTTCAACTCGAATATGCTCTTGTTCAGTAAAAAAAATGATCACCTTAAAGCCTACCTTTGCGTCACTTGCCTTTTTGTAAATTTCGAGCTGCTTTTCCAAGTTCCTTTTTAGTTTGGTATTTTTTGCAAGTTTAAATTCAACAAGTGTTTTGTCTTTGCTTCCTCGAGATATTTTGAAATCAGCAGGCCCTCTACCGTCATTCACCTCTCTGCTGACATCTGAGGGAGTTGTATACCACGTCAGGCGGAATAAAATGTGTGCGTCGCTTTCTCTACTAATTGGCTCACCTTTATGATAAAAAAGGTTGTGGCCACCTTTATTCTCAATTACGTCCTTAAAAAATTCTATCCTTTTTCTGGTTTCGTCCTCAGTATCACCAATGAGATTATAAAAGTCGGTCTGCTTATTCAGTAAGTGGATTAATTCTCCAAATTGTTTAATGTAAAGCTGATATGATGTGAAAACTTTTAATGCGCTGGCTTTTACCGCCTCATCGCCATGATCTTCTTTGTATTTTATAAAATAGTCTATTAATTCTGGAAACTTGCGTATTGTCGAATCTATAGCACTTTCGTAATCATCTTTTATTGGCTCTTTAGGTATCATTGAATAGAAATAGTTGTTAATTTCTGCCCGCAATACATCGTTTTCAACAGCATCAGGTATGTCCTCAAATTCATTAAAGAGATCTTTATGGTTAATCCACGCCTCATCCTTTGTTAATATATCTTTAGGTGTAAGGATAACATAATCCCCTTTGTATATTGGAAGATCATATGTCTTTGGCATCCATCGCTCTAATTGATAACTAAAAACAGCCTTATTAATCGATTTTTTCGCTCTCAAAGAGGGATGAATATGTTTGATAGCGAAGGTCTCGGTATATTTTAAAAGGTAGTCCTTAATTAGGTTTGTAGTAAAATCGCTTATCATATCTCGGCCAACACCGCTTCTAATAAGGCAGAGCTTTTCTAAATGGCTACCTTTTGTAATTTTCTCCTGCCCAAAATTACTAAATATATGCTGCAAGTTTAAATCCAGTCCCAAAACCCGATATAGATTTGGACAGATCAGTCCTTTTTGAGTTTTTGGTTCAAAAAAATCATTTTACAGCTTGAGATACGTGTTGTTTAATGTTTGCTTGTCGTTCTATCGCTGGTCGTCTCTCAAGTTAGCTTTTTG
>JBDRFJ010000092.1:0-4674 GCA_043818915.1 Pseudomonadota bacterium
CCAGCCGGACAATACCGGCAGGTGGGGTTTGAAACGCGTCAGGTATTCGATATTGATATTTCAAGGGTTGTGACCGAATACCGGGCTCAGATTCTTGAAGATGATAGCGGCCACCGGTTTGTGGCACCTTTCCCCAAGGGGACCAACCGGGACGTCCGTAAATAAGTAAATAACTCAGATTTTGGGCAGTTACTTAGTTATTTACGGACGTCCCGGTTGGCCGCGAAGTGCTCAGAATGTCAGCTTGAACAGCGTCTGGAAGGCGTTCGCCCCGATGTAGCTTTTAGCACCGACGGACAGAGGATTGCTATAGAAATCCAAAATAGCACACTAGATGTGCGTGAGATTTCACGACGTACGATACGGTATACTGAACTAGGCATGTACGTGCTCTGGCTTGCTCCCTGTGACGGACCGAAATTGGTCTGGCGTGACGATGAAGAGACATATGTTTGTCGGCCAAAGGAGTGGGAGAAATACTTGCACGCAATGTACTACGGTCGAATGTACTTTTGGCAAAGTCAAGCAGAAGTGATTCCATACCACTTCGACGTTTTCAAGAGTTGGGTTGAAGAGTCACATTGGTTTGACACAGACGGTGATGAACGGTCTGCTGGGGGCTATTACAGGACAGCGAAAGCACTGAAGATACCCATGGCCTATTCTGAACGGTCTTTGCATATAGTAGAGGATTTCGCGTCGTCAAAACGTAATAGGTTCATTTCAAAAAATTGGTTAGTACCAAGGTGTAACTTGTGGAAGGATGCGCTTTCTGCTTGGTGGTGAGCTTCGTACATCCGTGCACAGAACAACGCCATGCAGAGGGACTGGATAAAGCCGGCGCGCTTCGCACTTGGCTTTCCAGCCCCTCACGCCGGTTATGCGCATGAACAGAGGGTGAATCGATGATAGCCAGGCCGACAGTGTTGATTCTCGGAGCTGGATCGAGCTCGCACTTGGGCTACCCGCTGGGTGCTGAGTTGATAGCGAACCTTTGCCGTCTTCGCGCGGCGAAGCAGACCATCGATCTACCTGCGACATACACCCGGGAGCAACTCGAGGCGTTCCTGCTCCGGCTGAGTAGATCGGCGCACTACTCCATCGACGCATTCCTCGAAACAGTGCCTGAGTCTGCCGCGCTCGGGAAGTACCTCATCGCGCACCAGCTCAAGCACCTGGAGGAACTCGATCGGCTCTTCCCGCCGAATCGTCCCGGCTGGTATCAGTACTTCTTCAATGAGCTGTTGGTTGAGGGGAAGCCCGAGTTCGAAAAGAACCGGATTGAAGTCGTCACCTTCAACTATGACAGGTCTCTCGAAGCATACGTACACACCGTTCTTCAGTACCGTTTCCAGCTCTCGGAGAAGGATGCCACAGCAGTACTTGAGCAGATCCCTATCGTCCACGTCCACGGGATTCTCGGCGGTTTCCCGTCAACGCCCTACCGGCCTGAGGCGTCGGTGGACGAACTCACAGCCATCTCTGAGCAGATTCAGATCATTCACGAGATACGGGACCGACCCGACGGGTTCTGCAACGATTCGTTCGCGCGGGC
Source organism: Pseudomonadota bacterium (assembly GCA_043818915.1). GTDB lineage: Bacteria > Desulfobacterota > Desulfobacteria > Desulfobacterales. Next base: position 1,556 of record JBDRFJ010000092.1, read on the forward strand.
AAACGAAATGCTGCAGGGGGCAGAGCGAATATTCTTTCTCGGTTTCGGTTTCCATCCTGACAACGTGCGGCGGTTTCGCTTCTTCAGCCCCGAGAGCTTGAAGGAGCGGGAAGTGCGCTCCACAACAAGTGGAATGCAAAGCTTGGATCACCGTAAGCGTGCCGCTGATCTTGCGGAGTACGGGTTCACCGCCGACGTCTTTCCTCAGAACGGGGCGAATTGCGATCTGTTCTTCGGACGGACTGCCTACTTCAGCTAAGCGGCGCATAACAAACGCGAGATGCTTCGCGGCCCGTTGAACAAGCATAAAAAAAGTCTCCGGGCAGTATCAATAATTGAATCGCTCTATCACTTGTGTTATAGTTACAAACATGAAAGAGAATAGATCAAACAATTACTCATCTATACGTTTTATCGACCTTTTTGCAGGCATAGGCGGTTTCCACTGTGCCATTCAAAATGTCGGACAAAAAATAAATGTGCCGGTTAAATGTGTCTTTTCAAGTGAAATAGACAAAGAATGCCAAAGAGTTTATACGGAAAATTTTGGAGAGACACCAGAAGGTGACATCACAAAAATACCCACAGAAAGTATTCCCGACCACGACATTCTCCTCGCTGGATTCCCTTGCCAGCCTTTCAGCATCATAGGCAACCTAAAAGGTTTTGAAGATACTCGCGGCACACTTTTTTTCGAGATTGCAAAAATTTTGGCGGCCAAAAACCCAACAGCATTTGTTTTAGAGAATGTAAAATTATTAGTAGGCCATAATAAAGGAAAAACAATAAAACGTATCATGGGGACTTTAAAGGAACTGGGCTACCATGCCACTTATCAGGTTTTTAATGCTATAGATTTCGGCCTGCCACAAAAACGAGAACGAGTATTTATTGTTGGATTCCAAGAACCGTGTTTTTTTGACTGGCCTAAGGAAAAAATTCCAATGAAGCCTTTAAGCGAAATTTTAGAAAAAAATGTTCCGGAGCAATATTACGCTTCCGAACATATTCGCAAAAAAAGGCTTAGCAGACAATCGCCAACAAAAGAACCCACTATATGGCATGAAAATAAGGCTGGCAATATAAGTGCTTATCCCTTTTCATGCGCTCTTCGCGCCGGGGCTTCTTATAACTACCTGCTTGTTAACGGAGAGCGCCGGTTAACGTCTCGCGAGATGTTGCGCTTGCAAGGGTTTCCTGATAGCTTCAAAATTGTATGCAGTTACACACAAACAAGAAAACAAGCCGGGAACAGCCTTCCGGTTCCTGTGGCTCAAGCTATTATTGAAAATGTTTTTAAAGCCTGTGGCTGGGGACACACAGACTATATGTTTGAAACCGACAAATTGATAATTGATGACCAATTAAGATTATTTGAGAAAAAAGCAAAGTATGGTCAAATCGCCAAAACTGAGAAATGTCGAAAAATACAAGCCGCCGTATCCTCTCAATAAATTCCCTAAAAATTTTGCTGTGGATTTAGGGAGAGAAGTCGTCTATCTTCTTGCCTCTCGCGGCAAAAAAGCCCGTCTTGAGGGGTCCGATTGGGAGGAAATTTTTGCTCGTTTAGTAGGGGCGAAATGGAAACCCTCAAATGTTGGCCTCGATGATGTTGTTTTAGAACAGACTGCATGGGGCGCCAAAACTGTTAAAAATCGTCGCCCTTCCACCGTTTCCAAAGTACGTCTGATATCAGGCCGCAATTCTCCTGTTTATTCATTTGGGGATACGGAAATAAGCGAATGCGATCCCAATGAACTTGGTGAGAAAGTCCTCGCAATCTGGAATGAGCGCGTCGCAAGCATTCGCAAACTTTATAGACACGTCAGAACCGTCGTACTTGTCAAATCAAATGACTTGCTTGAATTGGCCGCGTTTGAATTTGACACCATTATATACCCCCCTAACCAATTCTGGTGGCAGTGGAATGAACGTAATAATCTTGAAGGGTTCAACAAATCTGCCGACCAGCATTTCTTCACATGGCAACCTCATGGTTCGCAGTTTACCATTATTGAGAATGTGCCGGAGGAAAGACTCGCCATAAGAATAAAGCAGCCTCCTCAACTTGACCGTGATGCCGTTTTAAAATCAATCAACTTTGATGAGTCTTGGGTGCAAATTCTTTGACAATGGATACTGTAAGCACCCAAGAACGGTCTCGCGTTATGGCAAAAGTAAAAGCACGCGGCAATAAGTCCACAGAACTCAAGCTTGTCAAAATTTTCAAAGAATATAGCATCAAGGGATGGAGACGCAATTATCCTTTGACGGGAAAACCTGACTTCGTATTTCCCAAGTCCCGATTAGCGATTTTTGTTGATGGTTGTTTTTGGCATGGTTGCCAAGAACATTGCCGCATCCCTGCATCCCATCGAGATTACTGGGTTTCTAAAATTAATCGCAATAAAAAAAGAGACCGTTCAGTAACCAAAAAACTTCGTTTAAAGAACTGGACAGTCATTCGCCTCTGGGAGCATGAGCTTAAAGGCGAAAAATTCAAACGAAAAATGAATAAAATAAAAAAGGTCGTCCAACAAAATAAGGATTAGAGCTGAGTCGAAGGCTCGGTTCTAATCCATGGTTCAAGAAGGCGCGGGTTGTAGTTGTATATATAAGGGGAAAGAATCGACGGATGTTGACGTCGAGAGGGCGAGCTGGAGTGGTCATCATGTTTGCCGCGGTGACCAGGAGGCATTCAGTCGCATAAGCGGGCAATTTGAGCCTTCAGGACGCTGGAATTGATATAGTTTTCCGTATCCGGGCAGACCACAGCTGTCACGCTGTCGAGGCAGATTTCGACGGCGTACCTTGCTATCAATCAAAAAACAAATTTATCTGGGAGGACTATAGGATGTCCCCAAACTTCCCAAAATGCTGTCGCGCATACGCAGTTTATAAATACTGATGAAAAAATTTTTAGCGACCAGGATATAATTAATATTTTATCAAATTACCCGGAATCCTATAATAAAGAAATTGGTAACTATTCAGCGTAATCAGCGTAATCCGTAACGATACTACTCTTGTAGAAGAAAATCCGGTAATTTTCCGCCAAACAGCAGGTCAAGCGCCTGACTTGACGAGACACCATGTTTTCGACAAGTCGACAAGTAACC
>JBDRFJ010000093.1:0-4431 GCA_043818915.1 Pseudomonadota bacterium
ATAAACGAAGGAGAAGTGAAGGTAGGAGATGACATTGTCATTTATCAATGATCAATGGTCAATGATCAATGTCCAATTTTTAACAGAGAACTGTAGCCGCAACCTTCAGGTTGCGTGATTTGGAGACCTGTAAGAACGCAGGCTAAAGCCTGCGACTACCATTTTGTATGACTCCCCATCTCCCTATTTATTTTGGTGAATCATGAGGACAATATGTTCAAGGTTGCCATTCTAACCATCAGTGATCGAGGCTCAAAGGGTGAACGGGAGGATTCGAGCGGTCCGCTCATCGAAGAGATGATCAAAGACCTGCCTGCTCAAGCCATCCGCTACGAAATCATCCCGGATGAGAAAGAGCAAATAGTCAAAGCCTTAAAACGATGCGCAGATGAATTCAAGGCAGACCTCATTCTCACCACAGGAGGAACAGGGCTGAGCCCGCGGGATGTGACGCCGGATGCGACACTGGAGGTGATCGAGAAGGAAGTGCCAGGATTTTCTGAGGCGATGAGAGCTGAAAGCCTTAAAAAGACACCCCATGCCATGATCTCAAGAGCCATCTGTGGAATTCGAGGTTCGAGTTTAATAGTTAATCTGCCTGGAAGTCCTAAAAGTGTGAAAGAAAATCTGAGCGTGATCCTTCCCGCCCTTCCCCACGCCCTCTCCAAATTAAAGGGCGACCCTTCGGAATGCGGTCAAGAGTGAAAGGAAAGAATCCAAGATCTATATGGGGTAAATTTCAAGACATTATAAATAGCCTCGGTAGCAAGTCCACAGCAATCGGGGGGAAGATGAGCTCCTGCAACCAGCACTCAGTACTTTAATGATAGGAAAGGTTTCTCCGAACTTTTACTACTTACCCGCAAGACTCCTATATATCCACTAATCACGCTGTCAGATGATTCACCGATTCATTGTTTTTCCCGTAGTAGTGACGAGATTATCATGGCCCACTTTATGGAATCAAATGCAAGTATAGCAAGATACGGCTTGCTTCCGTGAACATCCCCCATATTCGAGCGAAGGCTTTGCATGACGTGAGCGGCGTGTGATATCGCCCCGTTAAGATTGTGGCAAAATATGTCAGCTTCTTTCTTCTCCCATCCTATTGCAAGGATCTCTGTATGCAAATTTTCTAAGGCCTTGACTGCCGCAATTGATTTCTTAATCTTCTCTTGAAAGGAGGCTTTGCCTGAGTCCCCCAGATTGCGATCTTTGTAAATCTTCTCGCATACAGAATCTATTGCTCCACATGCGGCGGAGATGGCCCCGCTCGGGTCATTCGGCAAACGCTCTGCAGCCTTTGCAAGATCTTCAATCGTCGCTTGTGGAAGATTTAGAACATCAGATGGATGCAAAGCATCGATTTGAATTATTTTATCACCAACTAAGGCCCACCCTATGCTTCGTAGGGTCTCATTGATGCGTTCTTCGTAACTCCTATTCAGCACAGTAAGCTCCCTCGCAACATTGAGAATAAAACGTTGCTGCTGTTCGGCTGATAGCTTGGAGTATTCTGCTGTAATTCGTTGGCGGTATACTCTTTTTCTCGTCCTATGAGAAAAAGCCTGGGTATTGGTGAGGGACCAATCGGGGACCAATCCAGCTCGTTCAGTGATACGCTGGATCTCATCACTATCTAATTCAAATAAGAGGCTGAAAATCGGGCCTTCAGGTTTCAGAGCCGATGCAACGACGTCTTCAATGTCACCTTGGAAAATAGATACGCGAGCTTTGCGAAATAGCTGCGCCTCACGTTCATCTTCCCGATGCCGTATTTCGGAAACCACATCTTGAAAAGTTTGATATCTTAAAATGCTTTCCGATGGTTTGATATGAGCACCAGGATCTTGAAGATTAGTGCTGTGACTACTCCAAAGTGAGCTTTCGATCATATAGCCCACGCACTCTGAAACTTCTTTTAATGTAAGCTCCGAAAGGGATGCCAAATCGGATAGTTTCAGCTCTTCTCTGGGCATGATTTTATAGTGCTCGCGCATAACTGAAAAAATCTTTTCAAAATGGCCGAGTAACTCTCTTATATATGGGCTGTCTATATTAGACAGCCCATATAGTGTGATCAAATATCTTCCAGCACCGTCTTTCCGTAAATATCCTTTCTGTTCTAATTCATCCAAAAGGCTCAGCTGATGCTCATGTTGAGCACGATACACAATAGAATCAACACCGTTGCCGCTTGACCTATTTACGTTAAAAATTTCGAGTAAACTTTGAATTGATCCTTGATCGAGAGATTTGAGTTCGGGTTTGCTCATATTAATTTTAATTCATGTTATCGAATTTAGGGTCAGGCATAAATGACTAGATGCCAATAGGGCCTGATTCAAATGAACCTCAGTATGCCTCCTCAATCGAACTCACAAAAGGTAGCATAACGATTAACCAAAGAGGTCGTGACTCCTTGTTGTGCCCGGCCTCGGTTGGTTCGCCATGTGGATGCATCCTGTTCATTTTCCCACTTAACATCAAGTTACAATTTCCTTAAGTTATCCTGTGCCAAACATTAAGAATTTTCAGCTCTCAAAACAATATGAACATGCCCTTTTATGTCCTCTGGAAGGTTTGCAGTGAGGACTCGGTACTCGATGCCAAATGAGGAGGCGGATTCTATGGAAGGAAAGATTGCAAACAGTGGGTCGAAGATTATTTGGAGGCCGTGTTTCAGCCTTTGCACTGAGAATGAGACCTCGTAGCTGTTCGTCTTCTTTATGAAGGGACCTTCAGGTACATCAGGTCTTGTATGGGGGCTCATTACTGGCGAAGAAATTCTTGGAAGATAAGGAATGTTGAACCTGCCTATGTTTTGGAACATCTCTATCATTGTTCTCGGTGGTGTAGGTTGCTCAGGTGCGGAGGGCTCTTTGAGGAAACCTTCTTTGTCAACTAATTTGAATCCATCTGAGAAATATAAGAATGGGGGTATTCAGTTGACTCCAGTTGCTACTACATATTGTGGCGGTTTGGTCTCCGGCCTCTCACATGTTTGACCATGGTTTTGTAGGGACTTGCTTCAACAGCAACCGCCTGTTGGATCAATCGGTAAAAGAGCTTGCCACGGTAACGGCTGGTTCGTCGATTAAACCGAAACGTATACTCGTCGAGGTAGTAATCAAGATGTTCAGGGCTAATAGCTCCTTGGTGCGTACCCATCATCCATCGCTTGAGCAGAGAAGCTACTCTGTGGCAACGGGGCAACAAACTGTCACCCACATCAGCTTCTTCACGGACTACATCATGAATGTAGCCGATACAGTTCAGGCCATTGTACCCCTTCCATCCGTCGGTACGAACCGCGCTTCCCGGCTCTACGCCTTCTCGAATAGCATCTTCCAAGCTTTTTGCAGAGGCATCCGGAATCCGTCGAAGCCGTATACGACCTATGCGGGTCCCGTCTATCTGTGCAGCGATAACTACCAAAGCCTTTCCGGCCGCGCCGCGACCCCTCTTTCCAGACTTTTCGCCTCCGATGTAAGACTCATCAACTTCCACCACGCCCGAAATACGGTCTCGCCCAGGACGCACCATTGCACGGCGGAGTTTGTGCAACCAAGTCCAGGCCGTATAGTAGCTACCCAAGCCGAGAACCCGTTGCAGGCCCAACGCACTGGCACCCGTTTTCTGGCTTGTCACCCACCAAATCGCGTGAAACCACATCCTCAACGGCTTGTGGGTACCTTCAAAAATCGTTCCCGCCGTCACAGATGCTTGATAGCCGCAAGAACCGCAGACAATAAGAGCTCGCTTTGTACCCCAAGCCGTCGTGGCCTGACACCTGGGACACACAAATCCGTCAGGCCAGCGCAGCTGGAAAAGATACGCGCGACATGCTTCTTCCGAACCAAATCGTGCATCAAACTCGCCAAGCGTTCGTGGGTAGTCTTCCATACCCCAACATACTACATCTTGGGGCTACTGGAGTCAACTGAATACCCCTATTATTTAAATCGCATTTCGCACAGCAACAGGCTTTGCGTTGCTCTATTTATTGAGGTTAAGTTTAGAGGCTATTCCATAGCGACAGGTTTATTATTGAACCTAAGGTAGAGAGGGCAGCGGACGGCGCAAAACCCAAACGACAGGCAGCCCTGCTGCTTCGCGGCATAGACGTGGTTCGGGGCGCCCGTGTTGTCGGAGGCACGACGCTGGCCGCTCCGCGGCACAGCGCCTATCTGCCGGGTTCCCGGCAGATGCCCAAATGTCCATTCGGGACACTTCGGGAACCCGGGCGCCCCGTTATACGCCGTTGGTCACTTGAAAGATATATGAGAACACCGAGATGACAATAAAGGCCATTCAGGATAAAATAGAAAAAGGTGAATATCGCTTTTCAGATCATGCAGTGAAAAGGATGATTAAAAAGTCTATCGATCGCCATGAGGTTGAAGAAGCTTTATTAGGCGGAGAGATTAT
>JBDRFJ010000094.1:0-3289 GCA_043818915.1 Pseudomonadota bacterium
GGGTGACGAGTATATAACGTCCATAAATAAGCGAATAACTTGCTATAGCTACCAATAGTTATGCTATTTAGCAATCTTTTCTCCTATATTTTCGACATACCAAAGGTCTTCTTCAACCATAAGTTTAACCAGATCATTAAAAGATACTTTTGGTTCCCATCCAAGTTTTTCCCGGGCTTTCGTATAATCACCCTGCAGGAAGTCCACCTCGGTTGGCCTGAAATAACGCGGATCTATGTGTATAAGGATTTCACCTGTATTACTGTCTTTGCCGACTTCGTCAACACCAATCCCTTCCCAATCTATTTTTATATTGATTCCCTTAAAAGCTTTTTCCACAAACTCTCTGACTGAATGAGCTTCCCCTGTGGCAATTACAAAGTCTTCGGGCTGTTCCTGCTGTAACATCAGCCACATGGCCTTCACGTAATCGCCCGCATAGCCCCAGTCTCTAATTGCATCCATATTGCCAAGATACAGGTTTTTCTGCAGCCCTAATTTTATTCTCGATACCGCCCTTGTAATTTTACGCGTCACAAAGGTTTCACCTCTTGTTGGCGATTCATGATTGAAAAGAATTCCGTTGCAGGCAAACATGTTGTAAGCTTCACGATAATTGACTGCGATCCAGTAAGAGTAAAGTTTTGCAACCGCATATGGGCTTCGCGGGTAGAATGGTGTGGTTTCAGATTGGGGTATTTCCTGTGCTTTACCATACAGTTCGCTTGTCGAAGCCTGATAAAATTTTGTTTTGTCCTCAAGGTGAAGAATTCTTATTGCTTCCAGAAGGCGTAATGTCCCGAGTGCATCGGAATTAGCAGTATACTCCGCAGTTTCAAATGAGACCTGTACATGACTCTGGGCAGCCATATTATATAGTTCGTCGGGCTGCACTTCCTGAATTAGGGGAGAAGTTGGAGAAGTTGGGGACGCCCTTTAGTTTTGCAGTTCTGTGTACTTTGCATTTATTTTGAACCGCTAAGATTTTATATTTTTTATTAGACAGGATTTACAGGATTAACTGGATTTATTGTTGCTTTTTCAGTTTCCTGATGAAACTGGAAAAACAATCAGCCTGCGGCTGAGAGAAGTTAATTTGATCCTTCCGGCTTACGATATTTGCGCTTAACTTCAATACCTGTTGGACCGAAGTTTATTAGAAGCCCGATCTCTTTTTCTAACCCATTCAGATAGTTGACTAACTGAACTTCGTGGGCTTTCGATAGATTTTCAACGGATTTCAGTTCAACGATAATTTCATTTTCCACAAACAGATCAACAAAAAATTCACCAACAACTTTGCCTTCATAATATACTTTCAAAGGCTCTTCTTCCAGCGCAGCCAGGTTTTGATTATGCAATTCTATGATCATGGCCTTTTTGTACACGCTTTCAAGGAAGCCAAATCCCAATGCATTAAAGACTGTATAAGCACATCCTATGATCTTGTGAGTTATGTCTTCTTTTTTCATTATATTATTGGACAGGATTTACAGGATTAACTGGATTTTTTTGTTGCTCTGCCGGCTTCCGGATGAAGCTGACGGAAAGCAATCAGCCTGTGATAGGGGACGTTGTTACCTTCTGACCTTATCGCAGATACTCCAACAGTTTTTTATCATTATCAACCAGTCTTTTTCCTCTTTCTATGCACCTGCTAACACTTTTCTCACTCAGCCTTAGCTCTGACGCTATTTTTGCTCCACTATGTCTTAACTCTATCGCTGCCAAATAGCTGATGATTGCCCTGGTATTACTAATATCCTTTTTGCGCTTAGATGATAGCAAATCCTTGAGGTCTATTTTTCTATCTTTACTTACTCTTTTTATCAATTCATTTAAAGAAATCCGGAAGTTAATGCTTCGTTCGTGAAGTTCGTTTGCCCTTTTCAATGCTTGAGCAACGAAATCCCCACTGCCGAGTATTCTTGCATCACCCTTCTCACGCTCTTCCTTCTTCAGCCCTAACAACCCAGCCTTGTCACCCCCGCTGCTCCGAATCAACCCACCCCCCTGCAATTCTTTTCGCCTGCCTTGTTTTATTCCTTTTTCAACGAAACGGCGATATTTTCTTCCGGCATCCTTTAAGTTTTCCCCAAAATATCTGAGGACATCTTCAACTGTTTTTTCTGCAAGAGATATGTTTCTGACAGGATCAACCGGATTTTCAGGATTCATTCTTGCTTTCTCAGTTTCCAGATGAAACTGAGAAAAACCAATTCGCTTATCAGGGGGTAACTTTGGGGACGTTCATTAAATTATAACTTTCTCTGTTTTTTTGAAAAGGAAATCTTGGGGAAATCTTGGGGACGCCCTTTAGTTTTGCAGTTTTGTGTACTTTTCATTTATTTTATTTTGAACCCCGGTTAAATAGCCCTCCGGCCCCGGTTGAATAGGTAAAGAAGATTCAACTGGGTAAAGATTGAACTGGGTAAACCGCCCCAGTACGATCTTTTGAACCGCCCCAGTACGATCTTTTGAACCGCCCCAGTACGATCTTTTGAACCGCCGCGCTAAGAACGCTAAGGTTATATTTTTTTATTAGACAGGATATAAAGGGCTAAAGGCTAAGGGCTCAAGGCTGAAGCTGACGGAAAGCAATCAGCCTGCGGCTGAGAGAAGTTAAAACCAAGGGGGGTCGATTAAAAATTTACAGCAACCGTTTCTTCAGAATCGGCAGGTCATCCTTAATCGTTTTCCAGATAATTTCAAGGTCAATACCAAAATACTCATGGGCTAAAATATTACGAATCCCCTTCATCATGCCCCAAGGTACATCCTCGTATTGTTCTTGGATTTCTATAGGCAGATTTGAAGAAGCTTCTCCAATCACTTCAAGATTACGGATAACAGCATCTACAGTCTTTTCATCGTTTTGCCATGCAGCAAAATCGATACTATTGGTATACCGCTCAATTTTATTAATCGCTTCAATGATATCATCTATTCGAAACTGCCAACTTCTAGACGGCATGAAGTGCCTCCTGAAGAATCTGTTCACGAAACTGTTTTTTTAAGGCAGTCCTGGTAACGAGATCAACAGAACATTGCAAGAGGTTTTCCAAGTATTCTTTCAACTCAAGGAAACCAAATATCCCAGGAGTTTTTACAAAAGTAACCAGAATATCGACGTCGCTTTCTGCCGCAGCCTCATCACGGGCTACAGAACCAAAAAGCGATAATGATGCCACGCCAAAACGTAATTCAATTTCACTACGATGTTCGGCAAGAATTTTCAATATATTCTGGCGCCTCATAACTATATCCTCTTAATATATAACGTTGGTTG
>JBDRFJ010000095.1:0-39460 GCA_043818915.1 Pseudomonadota bacterium
CACCGGGATAGACTCTCTCCTGATCCAGGACACACTCCAGGATTATCAAAGCCAAGTGGAAAACTACATCTCCCAGGAGCAGCCGGACGCAACCATCGGAGATGTTCTTGGCAAGAAAGAGATAATCACGCAGGAGTTTTCATATCTCCTCGGAACACTGCCGTATCGAACGGCGGTCAAGGGAGGAAGCTACGCGAGCCTTCCCGAGACCCTGCGGCACAAGATAAGCTTTGAGGTTGCAAAGAATTCTTTCGATGATATACCTTTGTACATAACCAAAGCTCTTCCAGAACTGGCGGGAAAAAAGATTACCTTGAGCTACAGCCCGGCCACACCTGAGGACGAAGCAGTGATCAACTCCTATCTTCCGGAACCCCATCCGGACGGGACGCCGATAGAGCCTGAAGAACTGCCCACGTCATTGCCGGCCTATCTGATCAACGTAAAGCCGGAATTGAGGATAGATGGACACATTGCAGCAACAGGGGCGACCGTAGGACTCGGCACGACCGAGACCTTTACAATGAGTTTTTATGACCCTGCTGGCTCCGAAGGCCCGATCGTCAACACCATAGATGCCGGGGCGTATCTTGCAATCGGGCTTAACCTCGGAAGGATATCTGAGGATCAGATGATAGAGCTTGAGGCAAAACTTAAAACGACAAAGGCGAAACTGGAAGCCCAGGACTGTACAGATCTCACGAAAGAGGATCTCCTCGGTGATCTCTTCTACACCACAGCGCTCATGTACCACGCAGAACTTGACGTTGCGAATTTTATTGCTGCAAAGACTATTGGCGTGGGCGCGAATACCCTCCCGTCCGAGGCCATTTTCTCTTCCCAACTTAAAGTGGATACATTTTTTGGCATCCCCCGTTCCGTAAGCTCAGGTGGTCTGGCTATGGACGCGGACAGGTTGCTGAATGTTGTAAAGGCGCTGGATGGGGATAATAATAAGGCCGTACAATTTATGCTCAACTCGGGCATGAACTCGTCAGCCCTGGAGCACGAGGTTCCTGAAAAGTTGTTCTCGACTCCTGATGACCCTGCGGAAGGGATCTCAGCAGTAAAAGCTTTGAAGATTGCCAATGATCAGGGAATACCGATCTACACAATCAATCAGTCGAATATGGCAACCGTACTCCCCCAGCTTCAGATAGATCATCTCGCGAAAATGGACATTGAGAACGCCGTCAACGCCGGGAAAGTGGTCACGGTATCAAAGGAGACTATAGATTTTAATGGCTGGACAGGTTGTGGATATATCATCCTTAACCCTGACACGGGTGCTGGTGCCTATATGATAAGCGGGGGGTTGAGCGGTGGGATACTATTGGCGCTTACAATGATCTTTACCGCACTGTTCCTGTTAGGCTTGGCGGTAGCAGCAGGGCCGGCAGCCTTCGTTGTTGTGTCACTCTTGCTACCTTTTTATCTTGCTGTTCAGGCATGGTTGGCAACTTATGCAAGTGAAGTAGTCAGATATTGTGTGGCTACAATAGCCGTAGCTGTTCTGGTTGGTATGGTACTAAAACAAATACCAATTAAGTCATTGAAAATTATTTCAAATGTTATCCGGTCTTTTTTTGCGGGTTCTTACACTATGATGAACTGTTTTGGCATGGGTGAGGTGTACTAAACTTATTACGGTTAAAGTAAAGGGAAAGAAAATGATCGATTATCAAGCAATTATGTATCTTATGATTATACTGCTGTACTTGATATTTCATAATCTAAAAATTCGAAGACACGCACATGGTAATTCCAAAAAGTTTGTGAATTCAATTTTTGGAACGCTGATGTTCTACAATATCGTATTTTTTGTATCATACAGCGGAATGTTAAGATCAAAAACGATCGGTTATTTTAGTATTATTTTGGCTGTTGTCATTTTTGTTTATGTGCTTTCCATCATTAGGAGAAATATCGTGGCACTGAGACATATCCTCGTTAAAGCTTTTGAAAGTAAGGGAAGTGTTCTGGAGTCATTATTCATAACATTATGGCTTTGGGCAGGATTTATTTATGACATAGCCTTGGTGATATCGTTTTTTGTATTTGGGGCATTTATTGTAAAGGAGGGTTTTCTTATCAGTGATCTGAAGAAAGTGTTTGATTCTGAAAAAGGGGGAAACAATAGCAAGAAAAAGCAATAGGGTCTTAAGTAGTTTAGAATGGTAATATTTAACTTTTAAGACTCTCATTAAGCGTGATTTCGTAAAATAGGACGAGAGATAGAGCATGTGGGAGGTGATCGTGAAAAGAACAGCACCGATGTACCATGCAGAACTTGACGTGGCGAACTTTATTGCTGCAAAGACCATTGGTGTAGGAGCGATCACCCTCCCCTCCGAGACCATTTTCGCTTCCCAACTCAGCGTTGACACATTTTTTGGCATACCTCGTTCCGTGAGGCAGGGCGTTCTGGCAATGGATGCAGACAGATTACTGAACGTTGTAAAAGCGCTGGATGGGGATAATAACAAGGCCGTACAATTTATGCTCAACTCAGGGATGAACTCGTCCGCGCTGGAACACGAGGTACCCGAAAAGCTATTTTCGACTCCCGATGCTCCTGCGGAAGGGATATCGGCAGTAAAAGCCTTGAAGATCGCCAATGATCAGGGAATACCGATTTACACCATAGAGCAGTCGAATATGCCAACCGTACTCCCCCAGCTTCAGATCGATCCTTTAGCAAAGATGGACATTGAGAATGCAGTGAATGCAGGAAAGTTAGTGACGGTTCCAAAGTCGAACATAAGTTTTCACGAGTGGATAGGATGTGGATATATCATCATCAACCCTGATACGGGTGCCGGCGCCTACATGATAAGCGGGGAGCTTATTTCCACTGTATTTCTCATAGCACTTGGTAGCATTGTTGTATCCTTATTGATAGCGTTTGCTATATATTCCGTAGCGTGGGCATTTTACTATGCACCTATCTGGATAATTTATTTTGCGTTAGTCGTTGGTGTGTGCCTGGAGGCGTCTCCTCCTCCACCTGACGAACTTACGCTGGCATGTGTGGCGGCTTCTTACTGTTAACTTTGCTAAGGTGAGGGGGAAATGGTGCGTGTTATCACCAAAAAGAAGTTGAATATTGTAGATATTGTTCTAATAGCCCAATTCTCGATTATAAGTATCTTACTACTATGGTTAGTGAGAGAGGATATAACTTTAGCAGTAATACTAAGGTACTTATTGTATGTATGGTCCTTCGTAATTTGGCTAAAGGGTTATCGTTTATACAATTTTCTGTCGGAACTTGATGCTAACGTGATTGACTATATTAAGTCGGTAGATGTCGGCATACTTGCTGACTACAAGGATTGGAAGCATTATTCAAAAAGGGCGTGGAAAACATCGTTGCCAGTCTCTGGGATTTTGGCACTTTGGTTAATCTCATGGTATGTATTTGATATACCACCAAATATTAAAAAAGATGTGTTTCTGCTACTATTCTTTGTAGCCATTGCGGTAAAAGGACTGAGCAGAGCTGCCGCTATAGTTGATTTCTTGCAAGATATTTTACACTTAAATGAGAAGATGCGTTCAATAACTCATGCCCAAGATAATCAAAAAGTCAGCAAAAAGCAGATAATAAAAAATCTTGAAGGCGGCCTTTTGGTAGGGGTTGCATATGTTGCCGCAATTTACTGTTTCTTTGACATGTCCATATTGCATTATGTTCTCCACTACTTGGCGGTTAGTATCCTTTGTTTTTTCACAAGGACATTGATTGCTATATATGGGTATTTTTCGAATGTAGTCCGATTAGTTTTCGGTATGGAATTAGATCAACTAAAAATGAAAGGACACACACAGAGTATGGGAAAATGAGCAGGGTCTGTCATCAAAAGGCTTAAGCATTCGCCATGTACGCTATAATATCCAAGCACAAAAGAGATAGAAACTGAAACACTATATTAGTCACAGATGCGAAGCAAGGAAAGCCCACATTAATGTGACACAATTTGACTCGAATAAGCCAAGCATCCCTCTTTTCATTGAACGCAATCTTGCAAAATCGGACGCAAGACAGAGGGATGCGGGGAGGGGATCATGAAAAGGACGGCAGTATTTTTAGTAGTGATCATCCAATTCATATTCATTCCGAACATCTTTGCACATCCACCTGAAATCACAAACGGCATAAACTATCTCTCAACCACCCAGAATCCTGACGGTTCATGGTGTAGTGGTAGATTCAACTTCAAGGTGCGCTACATGAGATAGAATCAGGACACTTTTTACACCAGCTGAGATAACAGGGTCTGAACAGGAACAATGGTAGGTCGGTCTGTCGCAAAACAATCAGCTCCAACATAGTCCATTGAGAAGACCGCTTGAAATGCATGCGGTGCCCTGATCCGTTTCTGGAAATGGATCAGTTCTTTGCTTACCGATGTGTCCCGTCCTGTTTTCACTTCAACCAGAAACCACGGTTCTTGATTTCTGGTGACCAGAAAATCTACTTCCCGCGCGTCCTTATCCCGCAGGAAATAGAGGCCGTATTCGCCAAATCCATTATCTGCCCACCAGTGGACGGCCTTCAAAAGGTGGGTGGCAACAAAATTTTCTGACTTTGCGCCTGAGTCAGCAATGAGAGACCAGTCCCAAAGATAGATTTTGGGTTGTTTGAGCAACGACCTTGAAACATTCTTGGTCCATGGTTGTATGGTAAAACAATAATATAGCGACTCCAGAATCTTAATCCATCGGCGTATGGTATCAACTGAAACCCTGATCTTTTTTGCAAGATTGGTGTAGCTAATTAATTGTCCCGTTTGATATTTCAGAATTTCGGCCAACTGCTCGAGCTGGTGTATCTCCTGAACCCGGGTAATATCCCGAACATCTTCAGTGAAAAGCTGCTGATGTCGCAGCCTTTTCCAGCGGTTCGAAAAGCGTACATTTTCTTTCAGGAATGGTTCCGGAAAGCCGCCAAAGGTAAGTAATGAGTGAAAGGCCCGTGGGTTTACCGGCTGAGGGGGCTGTATTTCCCTCTTGCCAAGGCTCAACCCTATGATCTCCCTGACCGAGATGGGATGAAGGTGATACAGAAAATAACGTCCCATAAGACTATCCCCACCCCTTTTAAAGACGTCCAATCTGGAACTTCCCGTAACAATGATTTTTGACAAGGGGCTATACACGTCAAAGAAACCTTTGAGAAATTCTTTCCATTTTGAATACTTGTGAATTTCATCAAAAATCACTACTTGGGGTTTTTCCCGCAACTGACTGAGGCCAATTTTCTCACCAAGCCGGGCCGGTCCATCAATAATCAAACCACGGTGATCCTGATTGTCCCAGTTGAAATAATGGTACTCACGGGTAATATTTGTGCACAGAGTTGTTTTCCCGACTTGTCTCGGGCCTACCACAAAGATCATCTGCCGATGTTGGTCGAGATGTTCTCTAAATACCGAGGTGTATGATCGTTCCATAACAATTACATCATATTTAAAAACAAAGAAAAAAGCAAGACCAATATACGAAGTATCGTAAAATAGTCGAGACTAATTTACGATATGACGTAAAATAGTCGAGATGCTTTCACACCCCTTCGACCCCAATCCTTGTCTCTTGTTCCGGCGAACAATACCCTTTTTTGGATTAACTTTTCTGTGATCTTGATTATGTCCCTGATTTCCTTTTCCGCAAAACGTCTTTTATTGGCGACCCTACCAGGTTCAGGATAATACCCCGCCTTGAATCGGTATCGCAAAGTATCCGGCATTATATTCAGAACTTTACATAAATCCTGAGTTGTGTAATATGGTTTAACAGGCAGACCAAGATGGTTAATGACAGGTTTTGGCGTCTTCAAATCCTTGCCTGAGATGGACGGATTAAGGGAAAAAGCGATATGAGGTGTCGTTTTTTAACTTATGAACAAGCAAAAGAAAAACATCCTGACGCCTATATCGAACTACGATACAGACGCGTAGACTCAAGTTATCCGGGACACGAAAATGTTCCTGTTTCCACTGCCCCCGCCATATTTGTCTGGCCGGATAAGGCCTCATTCCAAAATGATAATAGCGCCAATTGTATAGCAGTTTACTGGTTAAAGGAAGAAGTCTGAGCACTTTGGCGGGGCATTCTTCGAATAGCCCGGATTCTTTCCAGAACAGGCGGATGCGCATAACTCAAAAATACTTTAAGCGGGTGAGGCGTTAGATTTGAGAGATTTTCAACAGTCAGCTTTTTCAACGCTGAAATCATTGATTCCGGTTTTCTGTATGTTCCAACTGCATATGCGTCAGCTTCGTATTCACGTCTTCTGGAAAACATTTTACTAAAGATGGAGACAACCATATTGATGGGGGCATATAGGAAGGCGAAGAATATCAGACTTGCGTATATTGAAGTGGTTTGCATTTTGAAGGCGGAAAAAAGGCCCTCGTTGTTTATGAAAAAAGAAATCAAAAAGAACATCAAGCCCGTAGTCATGATCGACATCAGTATGGATTTGAAAATGTGTTTCTTCTTGTAATGTCCCATTTCATGGGCAAGGATAGAAACGATTTCATCTACTGAGTGTTTCTCTATCAGCGTGTCAAATAGGACGATTCTACGAAATTTTCCAAAGCCTGTGAAGAAAGCGTTTGTTTTGGTGGAGCGTTTGGAGGCATCCATTTTAAAAACGCCTTTCATCTTAAAATCTTGTGATCTGGCGTAGTTCTCAATAGCTGTTTTAAGCTTTCCGTCTTCCAGAGGGTAGAACTTATTGAACAATGGCAGTATCACGACAGGGGCAAAAAACGTAAGTACTATTTGCAACAGGACCACCGCAACCCAGCAGTAGAGCCAGGCCCAGTTTCCGGCTTTGCCGAAAAACCACAAAACGATAGAAAACACGGTCCCACCAATCATGGCGGCCAGCAGCCAACTTTTCAATATGTCTAAGGCAAATGTCCTTACAGTGGTTCGATTGAAGCCGTATTTCTCTTCAATGACAAAGGTGCTGTAGGCTGAAAAGGGAATGGAGATTATTTGGGAAACCAGCATTAGAATTCCCGCAAATATAAGCCCTGTGGAGATAGGGCCGAATTGAAAGCTTTTTGCAATCTGGTCGACAAGGTTGAAGCCGCCAATCAGAATGAAGGCGACCGTAATCGGTGTCATGATTGTGCCGGTAATTATTTCAAACCGCGTGTTTTCTTTCAGATAATTTTGGGCTTTTTTGTATTCTTCAGCATCGTAGTAACCTTTATATTCTTCAGGCAGATCGGTTTTTGCGTGCCTTACATTGAGCGTCTCCACCACGATATCTAAAAGATAATTGCCAACGATAATAGAAAGGATAATGACCAAGTAAATGTTCATGAATGGAGTAAGCAGTAATTTTTGCTAAGCATTCTGTCCGCCAATCGCTTTCGACTTATTCAATTCAGTCAACAATGCCCCCGATTTCTCCCCAGATGAAATTATACGCTGGAACTGATTTACATTCAACGAATAATTACGTCGGTACTATCGGCGACCCTTTCACAGCTATTAAAATTCTTGGGGCGCTGAACATTATAAGGCGAATTCTTCACATAGATAGAGTTCCTCCTTGAAATCTCGGCAGAAAGTGTCACCCTTATTTAGTTACCTTTTTTACGGTTTCTTAGGGCTTGACCGAAAAAAACAGGGTTTTCGGTCAAAAATTCGAAATCCGAAGCACGAAATCCGAAACAATGTCAAAAACAAAAATGCTCCAATGACAAAAACATCGGATTCCCAAAGGGTTAGTTTAGGTCATTTTGTCATTTGGTATTCGAATTTGTTTCGAATTTCGGATTTCGATATTCGGATTTTGCCTGAACGTGACTTTTCGTTCAGGCACTAAGTAGTGGAAGCAGGTACTTTTTAAGGACGTTTTCGTTTAATTGTGGATAGAATGTAACATTGAAACAGGTATGTCTTGCGGCAGTATCTGATCCCCATCTGGATCAAGACAAAAATCGGCTCCGGGACATCTTATGGAGCTGTGAAGAGTACGTTGAATCCGGTGTGGATCACCTAATCCTAACGGGCGATTTTGTTTCCCGTACCCCACTTCGCAGAGGCTTTACAAAAAAAGGGTGCAGAGAACTTTTTGCAAAGATAAAACAGGACATGAAGGAATACGGATTGTACAAGTCATCCATTGTGCCAGCGACCTCGTTGCACTGTTACGGATCAAAAACAAAGAGTTACATGTTCGTTTTCTGGCTGCTCGATATGAGTATAGTTAGGTCGGATAAAGCTATTGCATAGCAAATAGCTCCAATCAGCACCTATCGACAGTCTCTCGACCTGCGAGACAGTTCCTTCTTTAACAGCTTGGACGCTTCCTTACCCAAGGCGGCAAAGCGCTCCTCGATGCATTCGGTGATAATCTGCAGCATTGACTTTCCTTCAAGCGCTGAAAGGATTTTCAATTTTGCGTGGGTCTCATCGCTGAGCCTTGCGGTCACCTTCTTCATACCACGTTCCTCCTTGTCGTAATATCGGCAAGACGGCAAAAATCTTTAACGGCAAAAAGCGTAACCCGAAATAATTCTGCGATATCGTATTAAAAAGCCTGAATTGTGGCTTATAGTGAGATTTTGGCAACTCATTCTTTTATTTCTTTTTTTTATTTCCATCTTGACCCCCCTTATTAGGTGTATTGTATTTTGCCAGCGAAGTCTTGACGGCTTGCCGCCTTTATGCTAATAATATAATTTTTCCTTTCGCTTAACGCAATAAGGTAAAGCTATCCCTAAATCAAGCCTGTCTGCGTCCTGCACAGATAGCATCCATTTGGTTTTCCGTGAACGGACTCCAGGAAGCAGTGCCTTCTAGTTATGCTGATTCCATGAATTCCGCGTAAGATCCCTCTTATGGAGGCAATTAAGTACTATGCATTCCAAAATTTTGATAGTCGACGATGAACCCCGTATGTGCGACAGTCTTAAGGCCTTGTTGACCAACGAGAGGTATGAGACCCGCACTTGCTATGGTGGACACGAAGCTTTAGAGTGCCTTGCCAGGAACAATTTTGACCTTGTGCTGGTGGACATGGTCATGCCCGACGTGAACGGCCATCAAATTGTGGATTATATAAACAGCCAAAATCCAGAGACCTGCGTCATCGTTATCACTGGGCATGCTACTGTGGACTCGGCAATAGAATCTTTAAGGAAAGGAGCCTGCGATTACCTCAGAAAGCCCTTTGAGTATGAGGAGTTGTTAAAGACGGCGGAAAAAGCCCTTGATCAAAAAAGATTCAAAAGCGAGCGCAAGCGGGTAGAGCAGGCGCTTCGAGCAGCTCGCGATGAGCTAGAACAGCGCGTGAAGGAGCGTACTGCTGATTTGGTCACAGCAAATGAGCAGTTAAAGCGCGAAATAGAACAGCGCAAGCGGGCAGAGAAACAGATTTGCAGGCTGAGCCACGAACTTTTAATGGCGCAAGAAAGCGAGCGGCAAAGGATTTCTCGAGAGTTGCACGACGTGGTGGGCCAAGACCTTTCTGCCTTAAAAATCGGCCTTGACACCTTTTTTGATAATCAGCCAGAAGCTCCTCCTGAGACGAGACAAAGGCTGTCAGAATTCTCCAAAATACTTAAGGGGGCCATAGCGACTGTGCGGGACCTGTCCCATACCTTACGTTCCACCGGGCTGGATCAGCGCGGGCTGGTATCGACGGTCCGCCTGTATTGCGAAGAGTTCTCCGACAAAAACAGAGTGAAGGTTAACTTTTTTGCCACCGGGATAGATGAGTCAAGACTCGATTTTCATACGAAGATTAACCTGTACCGCATGATTCAAGAAGGCCTCAACAACGTCAAAAAACATGCTGATGCCAACCATGTGACTATCCGTTTGATGGGATCTTTTCCAAACATCATTCTTCGCATCGAAGACGATGGCAAGGGTTTTGATGTGCAAGATAGGCTGATCTCGGCGGCCAATGAAAGACGCATGGGACTTCGGGTCATGGAGGAAAGGGCTGCCCTACTTCAAGGGAAAATGAAGATCGAAACCTACCTCAAGCAGGGCACCAAAATCGTGGTAGAGGTTCCATATAAGGAGAAGAACATTGGGCGAAAAGAAAACCGTCTTGATTGTTGATGACCACCCTTTTTTCAGGGAAGGACTCAAGTCGCTTTTAGCAAGGCACTCCGGGTTTGAGTTAATCGGAGAAGCTGGAAACGCCGACGAAGGGCTCAGGAAGGCCAAGGAACTGAGCCCCGACCTGGTGCTGATGGACATATCTTTACCGAATGGCAGCGGGATTGAAGCGACTCGCAACATACTCAGCCTCCTGCCCGAGACCCGTGTGGTGATTCTCAGCATGTACTCCAAGATCCATTACATTACCGAGGCCTTCCGGGCAGGGGCTGCAGGATATGTTGTCAAGGAATCGGCTACTGAAATGCTTTCAGAGTGTCTTGAGGCTGTATCAAAAGGGCAATGTTTCATGGACTCTTCAATTCACAATAATGTTCTGAAAAACCTTATGAAATCCCGTGAACAGGAACCAAAGATTACCGATACTGGCTACAATATCCTGACCCGCCGGGAGCAACAGGTCATGCGCTTGCTCGCAGAGGGGCTTTCTACCAAAAAGATCGCCGAGAAGCTTTTCATCAGTCCGAAGACCGTTAAGAACCACCGGTCCAACATTATGAGCAAGCTTGATCTTCACACCACCATAGAATTGGTTCGCTATGCGGCCAGGTTCGGTTTGATCGATATGAACCTTTGGCAGAAATAAAGAAACCACTTCAAACCCGTCACCCAACCTTCCCCGGGAAAAAATCCCGTCTTTTTGGGCTTCCTTTTCCTATAAAAATGAATCCTTCGCTCTATTTACGAATCAAATCAAAATAGATATTCTTAAAAAAGGTAACATCCATGGAGACTGACCAAACGCTGATTCGTGACCATGAAACCGAGGTTGAAATGCAGTAATTGAAACGAAGTAAAGGAGATTAAGCCGTGAAGACAATCGTGATTGTAACTATCCAACCAGGGCCTGATTCCGGTGTTCTTGCAGCAGTCAAAACGTTGTTTCCCGATTGCGAGATCAACGTTGTTTACAAGGGGGTTGAGACCTTTGAGCAGCTTCCGGCTCCTCGTCCAAGGCGCTTACGCTTTGCACAAGAAAGGAGGGCGTAATGGCAAAGATTCTGATTGTCGATGACCAGGCATGTGTTCGGAAACTCCTTTCAGAGGAACTGAACTCTGAAGGGTACCGGGTTGCAACGGCAGGCGATCCGGAATCAGTAAGGGAACATCTGAGATTCTCGACACCTGACTTGGTTCTTCTGGATCTGTTTTTGAATGGGCTTGAGGCGTTTGACGTCTTACAAGATATCAAAAGGGAAAAAGCGGACCTGCCGGTCATCATCTTTACTGCCTATGATAGCTATAGAGAGGATCCACGTCTCGCTGAGGCCGATGGCTATGCTATCAAGAGCATTGTCCTGGATGAACTGAAGGCAAAAATAGCGGATGTCCTCAACCAGAAGCTGGCCTTTCAAGGGGAAGCTGGGGCATACGATGGCCTCGATTTGCTACAGGATATCCGAAATGCCACTATAACATGCCGATAATTCAGTTGAAGATGAAGATTAATATGGCCTTGGGGGGTAGGTATCATTGCCGGCAGACAAGCGTAGAGGAAGGAAACGGGGAGGCAAGTCATGAAAATGTACAAGATACTGTTGGTGGATGACGATCACGAGATCCTGACAGTGATTGACCTTGCTCTCGTGCGAAAAGGCTACCAAGTCACAACAGCTTCAAGCGGCAAAGCCGCTGTTGACGCCTTAGGTGTGACAGATTTTGATCTCGTGCTTACTGACCTAGATATGCCAGAGGTAGATGGTCTGGCCGTTCTGAAGAAGGCCAAAGAGTTAGACCTGGATCGGGGGGTCATGATAATGACTGGCAATGCCAGCCAAGAGTCAGCTATCAATGCCCTTCGGCTGGGTGCTGATGACTACCTATTGAAGCCGTTTTCTGTGCCTGCATTGTGGGATCGGGTCGCCAGTTGCCTTGACAGATCAGAAGTTAGGCGGAATGCGCGGTCTTAGCCTTGCAAGTCCGTGCGGGGATTAACCCGAGTTCAACCGTTTACAAAGAAGCTCATGTGAATGGAGATAATGGTATCGGTCTTAAAGAAGCTATCCACGCTTTGCAGGTTGTTTCTGGAAAAAGATGCGAATAAGTTCTATGGACACACGATTACTTGAGGTAGGGTCAGAAATGGCCCTGCCTTTTTGTTTTGTGGGCAATGGGAGGACTTTCTGATGACTGATAAACCTACCTACGAAGAATTGGAACAAAGGGTAAAGGAGTTAAAAGAAGAAGTAATTGGGCGCAAACGAGCGGAGGAGGCGCTGGAGTATCGAGTTGAATTCCAAAGGCCCATCACGACATTATCAACAAACTTTATCAACCTTGCAACAGATGAGATTGACAACGGGATAAACGAGGCGTTGCAAAAAATTGGAGAATTTGCAGGCGTCGACCGCAGCTATGTCTTTCTGTTTTGCGACAACGTAGCGAAGATGGACAATACCCATGAGTGGTGTGCCGAAGGGATTGAGCCACAAATGCAAAACAACCAGGGTCTTTTAGTTAAGGACTTCCCATGGTGTGAAGAGAGAATAAAGAGGTTTGAGACGGTTCATATTCCCCGTGTCGCCGATCTTCCACCTGAGGCAATTGAAAAGGAAGTATTTCAATCCCAACAAATCCAATCACTTATTCTTGTTCCGATGATCTATGGCAAATCTCTCGATGGATTTATCGGATTGGATTCAGTGCGGACGGGAAAAGTCTGGTCGGAAGACATAATCGCGTTGCTCAGAATCGTGAGAGAAGTATTTGTGAACGCGTTGGAGCGCAAGCGAGCGGAGGAGGCCTTGCAAAAATCGGAGCATCAACTGCGCTTGCTCTCTTCCCAGTTGTTAACAGCCCAGGAGGATGAAAGAAAAAGGATCGCCCGGGAACTACATGATAGCGTCGGAAACTCCCTGACAGTCATCAAGTTTGCGTTGGAGCAAGTCTATGCCCAGTCAGTTAACAGTGTGGCTATGCCGGGTGTCCAATCATTAGAAGCCGCTATTTTGCTGGTTAGGGAAACTATTCAAGAAGTCCGAAGGATGCAGACAGGCTTACGACCACCCCTATTGGATCATCTGGGCATCGTAGCGACTATTTCGTGGTTTTGCGGGGGATTTGAAAAACTCTATTCGGGTATCCGTGTCGAAGAACAAACAAGCATAGAAGAAAAGGATGTGCCTGATGCTCTAAAGATCGTTATTTTTAGAGTTTTGCAGGAAGCCCTTAACAACGTCGGCAAATATGCCAAGGCAGACCTTGTGCGCGTTTCGATAAGAAAAACCGACGGCGAGATAGAATTGACCATGGGGGACAATGGGGTTGGATTCGATGTCGAACATGCGAAGTCGCCTGGAAACCCCCACGGAGGATTTGGCCTTACCACCATGAAGGAGCGAACCGAGCTATCCGGTGGGTCTTTTTCAATCGAGTCCAACAAGGGGGTAGGAACCATTGTTCGGGCATCGTGGCAATGTTAATGACCCCGTTCTGTAGCCGCAAAAAAGCCACACAGTGGTTCCGGTACATCAGGCAAACGTTTTAGGCGCAGATGGGACGTCCATTTGTAAATCAGTTGTCATCTTACCTTACTGATGATATTCGGTTTTTATGCCACGATGAGCCAGATTGGATGCCCTGGGGGTAAGTGGAACTTCGCTGGCGAAACGATTCGGCATGAGCCAACCGGGCCTGTTTTGCTTCTCTGTATCCCTTCTCCGCGACTAATTTTTTATCCATTAATATCCGTTTAGCCTTGACCATAGATTCCTCTCGATCAGCTTTACTCCTGTTCCATGGGTAAAGGCAGTGAACGTCAAAATTTCATGGACCCGCTCAATACTCTCCTCGGATAGCCAATGGCTTGCCGCTTCCGGCAAGTGACGTGGTGGTTGGCTTTTAGCTATTGGCAATATTCTTTCAATACCGTATAATGATTTTTATGAACGGTTTTAGTTTCTTGAATGAATGTTCATGGGTTAGAATTTTCCGAATAGGAGAAAGTCCCAATGATCATAGGAGTGCCGAAAGAGATCAAGGATAACGAGTACCGGGTAGCCATGATACCGGGCGGCGTCAGACAACTCACAGAGGCCGGTCACCGGGTGCTGGTGCAAGCCGGTGCCGGTCAAGGAAGTGGTTTCACCGACGACGAATACAGGGCCGCCGGGGCCGAGATCGTTTCGAGCGCTGAAGATGCCTGGGCGGCGGAAATGGTGGTCAAGGTCAAGGAACCCCAGCCGACCGAGTATGACATGATGCGGCCTGACCTTGTGCTCTTTACCTATCTGCATCTTGCAGCGGAGAAAGAGTTGACGTTGGAGATGTTGACGCGGGGTTTGATCGGGATCGCATACGAGACGGTGGAACTGGCGACGGGCCGTCTCCCATTGCTGACGCCGATGAGCGAGGTGGCAGGCCGTATGGCGGTGCAGTTGGGGGCATATTACCTCGAAAGGACCAATGGGGGCCGGGGTAAGTTGTTGGGCGGGGTGCCCGGGGTTAGACCGGCCGACGTAGTCATCATCGGCGGCGGAGTCGTTGGCGCAAACGCCGCCCAAATAGCGCTCGGTATGGGGGCCCACGTTATGCTCATCGACATCAATACCGACCGGTTGCGCTACCTGGAAGAGGTCCTTCACGGGAAGCTGACGACGCTGAGCGCTAATCCTCTTAATATCTCCGAAGCGGTCAGGCGAGCTGACCTGCTCATCGGTGGGGTACTGGTAAAGGGGGCCAAAACACCGAAGCTTGTTACACATTCGATGGTGAGCGCTATGGAACCGGGGAGCGTGGTGGTGGATGTATCCGTGGACCAGGGGGGGTGCATCGAAACAACCCGGCCGACCACGCACTCAGATCCGACCTACGTGGTAGAGGGAGTAATACATTACGGCGTGACAAACATGCCGGGAGCGGTGCCGAGGACCAGCACCTATGCTCTGTCCAACGCCACGTTGCCGTACATGATGAAGCTTGCCGACCATGGGGTGCATGAGGCGCTTCGCGCCGAGCCGGCCCTGGCCAAAGGTGTGAACACCTTCCACGGTAAGCTCACATACAAGGCAGTGGCCGGGGGTTTCGGATTAGACTACACGCCCCTTGCGGAAATAGATACCAACCTTAAACCAAATTGAGCACATCATGAAAAAATTAATCTTGATATTGGCCTTAACAGTCATGGTTGGCTGTGCCCATGTTATTTCCCAAGAAGTAAGAAATGAGGTGGACGCGGAAGTCACCCCGGAGATGATCTTCAGTAGCCCTGATGCGTATAAGGGAAAGTCCGTTATTTTGGGAGGCGTTATCATTAATTCACAAAATACCCAGGAAGGGACATCTATCGAGGTGCTTCATAGGCCGACAGATTATCGAGGACGGCCGAAAAATACAGACATCTCGCTTGGCAGATTTCTCATTTTTCATGAGGGTTATCTTGATACAGCCATTTATTCCGTGGGGAGAAAAGTAACGGTTGCGGGCGAGGTTTTGGGAAAAAGGATGAGGCCGCTTGGAAAACTGGAATATCCTTATGTTGTCATAAAAAGCACAGAGCTTCATCTGGTTAAATCGCAACGTGATGGCGGGGTTGGATTTTCTCTTGGGATATTCACCACCTTTTGAGGCGCACAAGGAGGGATAGTATAATGAAACCAGCTACGTATCCGGCTTTGTTGCTCGTTGTAACAGCGTATGCTTTTTTCTCTCTTACAGGCTGTGCCCCGGTAATCTCTAAGGAGATCAGGGACCGGGTATCAGCAGAGCTGACCTTGAGCGAGGTGGCAAAAAACCCCGAAGCTTATAAGGGCACTACCATTCTTTGGAGCGGAGTGATTATCAGCGCTGTCAATTTGCAGGAAGGGACCATGATCGAAGTGCTTCACAAGCCCGCGGATCTCCGGGGAAAACCAAAAGACGTGGATTACTCAGAGGGAAGGTTTCTGGTCATAGATCCCGGTTATCTGGATGTGGCTATCTATACACAAGGAAGGATGGTTACGGTAGCCGGAGAAATTCAAGGAAAGAAGATCCAGGATCTGGGTGAAATGAAATACACATACCCCTTGGTCTCTGCCAAGGAAATCTATCTCTGGCCGGAGGAAAGAGAAGAGAGATATTACTATCCTTACTGGGATTATCCCTGGTGGCATTACCCCTACCCTTATCCAGGGTGGTGACAACAAGATCGGTACAGCCAGAGACCTTTATGACGCTGAGGACTTCTCTCCAAGGACGTTAAACACCCTGATCGGTTTACACTTCCCCTTGGCCCGAATCGGTTCGAGTTCGGCCGCCTCAACAACATCTCGCGCTTGATTATAGGTGTTCTCAGAGATTATGATCTGTCCCGCCTTGGCTGCTGAACAGAGCCTGGAGGCAGTATTGACGGTGTCGCCGATTACCGAATAACTCATAGTGCGGGTGGAGCCGATATAGCCGGCGACCAGATCACCGGTGTTGATCCCGATGCCGACATGAATTTGGCGCTGTTCTTCCGCCATAAGTATTTTGTTCAACTCGACGAGCTCGGCTTGCATGTCGAGGGCAGCTCGAACGGCGCGGCACGGGTCGTCGTCGTGAGGGACCGGAGCGCCCCAGATTACCATCATCTCGTCGCCGACGAACTTGTCCACCGTTCCCTCGTGACGGAATACGATCTCGACCATTACTTCGTAGTAATCATTGAGCATCTGCAGCACTTCAGTAGCCTCCATGTTTTCGCTCATGGCGGTGAAACCGCGGATGTCGGCAAACAACACCGTGGCCACACGGCTCTCACCGCCTTTTTCCACCTTCAACCGGCCCGAGACCACCATTTCGGCTAAGTCGGGTGAGAGGAGCCTTTGAAACCGTTCGCGGGTCGCCGCGTCCTTCTCAATCTTCTTCGCCATCTGAGAGTTCTTGATGAACTGGGCGGTTTGGTTGGCGATGTTTGTAAGTAGGTGCAGATCCTTTTCGGTGTACGCATTCACGGACTCGGACGAGTCAATGATCATGATACCGAGCAGATCGTCCTGGTGCAAGATAGGCACTGCCATTGTGGAACGAACGGACTGCGCAATGATCGAATGGGCCTTCTTGAACCGGTTGTCCATCAGGGCGTCAGAGGAGAGGATTCCTGTTTTTTCCTTCTGTATATGCCGGATTAAGGTAGAGGAAATGATCAGTTTGTCTTCTCCCTTGCGTATCCTGTATGCCTGGGGCTTTAGACAGCCGCTTTCGTCAGCCATAAGGATAACCCCCCTGTCATAGGTGAGAAACTCAGAGGTGCGCTCGAGTATTCGCTCGAGAAGCAAGTCTATATCGGTCTCGAATCCTATATCTCGTTGCAGTTCGTAAGTGACGCGCAGCTTCTCATAGTCGATGCGCAGCGCCTTGTCGTCAGTGATCTTTTTTTCCGGTAGGAACTTGTCCTGTGCCAGCGGAGCAACCTTGGAGTGGATATAGCTTTGCAATGCCCCTTCTACCGACTCGACCATTTTAACAACAGCGCCTGGATGCCCCTTGCTCAAGAACACGCATCGAACGCTCCCCACAACAACCTCATCTCCGTCGTGGAGCATGACTTCGCCCTTGACCCGCTTTTTATTGACAAAGGTGCCGTTTAGACTGCCGAGATCCTTTATCACATAGCCGTGCCTCTTGTCGAAGGAGATCAGGCAATGTTTGCTGGATACGGCTCGGTGATGCAGTCGGATTCGATTCTTTGAGTGACGACCGACAGGGTTCTTTTCGACGAGGTTAACCTCGCGTCTGTCATTGTTTGCAAAGATGATCAACTTCGCCATTATCAAGCGTCCTCTGCGATGGAAGTGAGACGGAGTGTTTTGGGCTTCTTACGAGACTCTTCTTTGTTAATATCGGAAAAATTACCCTTGGTGTTAAATAAAAAGATTTAAAGACAGGACGAATCCATCAGGTTTGGGGCTGAAAGATTCTGTAATCGGCATTTGGGAATATATTGTCCATCTGTTCCAAGACGGAGAGATGCTCCTTGCTGATAGAGTTGTTTTCGATAGAATCAGCCAAGTAGTGAAATCGGGCCACATGGTCTTTTATGCGGCGAGTGGCATATTCGGCGGAAGTGCCGTTGTTAATGATAAACGGCCAGTCCGAACTCTGTGCCAGGAGTAATTCTCGAACGCATTGATTGAGTGCTCTTCGAGTGAGGGCTGGAATTTTTCCCTTCCCTTTGTCGGCAGCCAAGATTTCCATACGGCTATTGCATTCGTAAAGTTGAGGATAGATCCAATCGGTTTTTCCATTGAGCCACGCTTCGAAGTACCCTTTATGCCCCCAGGAAGAGGCGCAGGGGGCGCCTGTCTGATGGACGGGGTGGCGGTCCAGATATCCCGAGAGAGTGGTAAGTTCTAATGTGTTTTGATCGAATGCGGCCTTGCGTACGACAAAATCGAGCCATTGCGGCCCTTCGAACCACCAATGTCCAAACAATTCCGCGTCAAAGGGTGCGACCACAATCGGTGCGGTCTCCATCACAGAGTCAAGGTACTCGATGTGGGCGATCCTCTTATATAAAAAGTCTCCTGCATGCTGTGCGGTTTTTTCTTTCGCGATTTCAGGATAGTATGGCTCTTTACAAGCTGTTGGTCCAGTGATTCGATAATATTTGATCCCTGTATCTACCCGGATATTTTCCGCAATATAAGGGCGAATATAGTCAAAATCGAGATCGTGGCCAATATCCCGATAAAACTCCCGGTAGTCGGGATCTCCGGGGAACCCTTCCCGTGCAGACCATACCTGTTTTGTGCTCCCCCGATCGCGGCCAAACGCTGCTACGCCGGAAGGGGTATAGATGGGGGCGTAAACACTGTAAAAAGGGGTGGCGCTGGCATGTTCTACCCCGTGAGATTCGAGGATGAAATATCGTATCCCTTCCCTCCGAAGTATCTCATCAAGCCCTTGGCAATACCCGCATTCAGGAAGCCACATCCCCTGGGGACGGAATCCAAAGACGCTTTCAAAGTATCTTAATCCTGTTATAATTTGTGAGGCAACCGCCTTGGGCTGTGGAGAGAGAAGCGGCAGAAGACCGTGCGTTGCGGCAGTAGTGATCAACTCAACCGCACCGCATTCATAAAACCTTTTAAATGCGGATGAAAGCTTGCCGTTGCAATGTTTGAC
This sequence comes from Pseudomonadota bacterium, assembly GCA_043818915.1. Classification (GTDB taxonomy): domain Bacteria; phylum Desulfobacterota; class Desulfobacteria; order Desulfobacterales. Next base: position 19,246 of record JBDRFJ010000095.1, read on the forward strand.
GAAGATTTCCCGCGCCTCAATAAAGAGGCGCTTATACATTCCGGCCAGATAGTGGAAATGGGGCTCATGCCGGGTACGCTCCAGTTCTTTTTCGCTAAGTTCGATCAAACCGCAAAGATGTCCAAGATACCGCTCCTGAAGTAATTGATCTTCCATCATAGCCAATAGGCTGGGAGAGATGGAAACAGTAAGCTTAAAAGAGACGTCCTCCTCGATCAATCGATTAAGAATTTTTATAATCGGGATATAGGTTTCGGTAATCGCTTCAAAAAACCAGCGCTCTTCCAAAAATGTGTCATATTCCGGGTGGCGCACGTACGGCAAATGCGCATGAAGAACCAAGGCGAGATAGCCCCTAAGCATTTTTGTCTCCCTGAAAAGGCCTGAGAATATTTTCGTAATACATGTAGTGTTGTATAACAACGCTTTCCATGGAAGGGGTCTCACTCGCTTTCTTTCTTGCAACCAGGCGGAGCATGCTTCCTTCCAAAGGATTAGAAAGTAATTCTTGAATACCCCATACGATGGAACCGGGATTGTCGAAGGTAACGAGCCCATTTTCCCCGTGCACTACGCAATTAAGCCCTGCCTGATGAGTAGTCAGGACTGGTCTGCCACACCCGATTGCCATCTGGGCCAGCCCTTCGTCCTGCCATGTGCGGGCCGGTATTACCACAAAATCCGAGGCCATAAGAAGAGCATCAAAGATTTCTCTGGAAACATCGCCTACGAACCGGCATCTATCGCCGACACCGGCATGCCAAACCCGGCCTTCCAATTCCCCCTTCAGAGGACCATCACCAGCAAATACAAACTGCGCCCCACTGTTATTTCGGCAAACGGTGGGCAAGGCATCCACGAGCAGATCCGCGCCTGCCGCGTGAGAGATTGCACCGGCAAAAAGTACTACCGGCGCTGCTTGGTTGAGAGCGAACCAGCGCTTAACTTCAGACGGATTCGAAGCATTATCAGCAGGCTCTTCAGTTAAAACATCGGGTATTATAACAACTTTTTCAGGCGGAGCATCGTACAGATTGATTACCTGCCGGCGGGTGGACGAATGGGGGACAATGACCAGATCAGCTCCCTGAATCCCTCTTTTTTCCCACCTGCAGATTGTAGAGGAAAGACGATTCATTTTGCTTCCTCGTGTCCGTTCGTGTTCTGTAGAATGAAGTGTGAATATCATCGGAATATTCAGCACCTTCCCTGCGCTGAGCCCGATTGCCGATGAATACCAGTCATGGCAGTGGATCATGTGAAACGGAGTTTTCTTATGATCGGCAACGAGCTGTTTATGAATCTTTTTTGAAAGAGTATTGACTGTGCTGACCAACGATTTACTGTCTGAGGCGTGCACATCCTTGCTTTGAGGTGTAAAGAGTCGTCCCTGTCCTCCGAATTTTCTAAGCCCTCGGGAAGCCTTCTTGATAAAAGAACCTAAGGAGCCGTTAGGATCGGCTGTCTTGTCAAAGCCGAGGAATACTACGGCTACGGAAAGCGGTTCTTTCCTATTTATTTTGGACAACTCCCGGTTCATTTTTTCATAGATCGGTGCGTCAAATATGTTTTCAACTGCAAAGAACTTATCTGACGTGACGCCAACAAAAAGGCCGGCAGTTTGGTAGTTTCCCGAAGGTCGGTCCCGGTCAAAAAATACGGTGTTGGATCGAGCAATGTAATGAAAGGAGCCGTTTCCAAATCTAAAGCCTATCTCGGCAAGATAGCTTCTCCCCAAACGGTCTATCGCAAAATAATAATTCCCTGAAAGTCCGCTTACGTCTGCATCAAAAAACATATGCGCGTTAAGGCCGTCAAAAAGGATATCTGTTACATCATAGATGCGTAAAATCATTTTTGAGGCGTTGAATTTTTTTCCATGTGCCGTCCTGAGCGCTTCCACTGATTCTTCCCGGACATGCCAATGAACGTAACCAAGGCGTGGATTGACCATAATGAGGGTAACGTGATCGCCGGCAAGAGGGATCGGATACTTGGCCCCAACCTCCCAGGTAACCTTCTTGAGTTGCTCTTGAGAAAAGATCTTTTTAAAGGTCCTGCGCAATTTCAAATACCCTTTTGGCCGATAGTTATAGGTCGTTTCAGCAACCTTGATCATTAATTTGATCCTGGTTTAGAAGAAGGAATGGTCAGCAGGTAAGGTGAAAGGCAGCGGCCACACACCTGCCGGCATGGACATGCTCATTGTACGTTTTTACCGCAAGAGCGGATCTCTGTGCAACAAGGAGTATGTTTCGTTTGTTCAACGCAGGGGCAATGTCGGCGGCAAGCTGCATTAGGCCCGAAGCGCCTTGGCCTATTACACATACTTCAACATCATCGGTAAGAATGTCGGATATCTCGGACAGTGTCACCTTATGGCCGGTAGCCCTCCACCAATTGGGAATGACCAGCTCGTTGAGAATCTTGATATCAGAGCGGTATGTGACGCCATTTACTGCTATTGAACCAAAACTATAGCTGTCTATCATCTCACCTTCCTCTTAATAACTTCCCAGTACCTTCAGGTATTCGGTCTTTTCCTTGAGCTGATCGAGTACCGGTTTGAATTCCGTGGCATCGACATCAGCCTCAAGGTCGACATAGAACATGTATTCCCAGGGCTTTCCTAGAATAGGGCGGGACTCTAATTTGACCAGATTGATTCCATTATCTGAAAATATCTTTAAGGTTTCGAACAATGCGCCGGGAATATTTCCGGTGGAGTAGATAAGGGAGGATTTTTTGCCCGGCCTCTTATCTCTCTTCTCTTTGGCGATTACTACAAACCGGGTGAAGTTCCTGGGGTTAGTCTCTACTCCTTCCTTGAGGACTTCCATTCCATAAAGGGCGGCAGCCTCCTTTCCGGCAATGGCTGCTGCTGATCGGTCCTTGCTTTCTGCAATTCTTTTTACCCCGGTCGCGGTATCCCTTACGGAGATCATTTCCCAGTTGTCCTGTCGTTTCAAAAACTCGTGGCATTGTTGGAATCCTTGGGGATGGGAAAATATGCGTCGTATATCGTCTATTTTTGTTCCTGGATAAACAATAAGGCTGTGCACAATCCGGAGAACAATTTCTCCTACGATCTTGACGTCGTATTCAAGCAAGAAGTCATAATTCTCATGGATACTGCCGGTCAAAGAATTTTCAAGGGGGACCGCCCCAAGATCCGCGGTCCCATTTTTGACCGCCTCAAATACATCTCTGAAGGAAGGTTTCGGGACCATGGATATGGCATCTGATTCACCAAAAAATTGCGTGCACGCCTTGTGGCTGTAATTTCCGTACTCACCGAGAAACGCGACGGTTTTCATTGTTCCAGCCTGTGCCGTGACACCTGTTTTTTCAACGGTGGTTTCTTTGTCAAGATAAGAAAAATCGACCTGTTTCCCTACGACCGGAGCGATGACATAGATATCGCGCATTAATTTTTCAAACTGTTCCGGATACAGGCTTTGCGGGCCGTCTGAAAGGGCCTTCTCAGGGTCATGATGAACCTCTACGATCAACCCATCCGCACCGGCGGCTATGGCTGCCCGTGCCATAGGGCTTACCTTTTCCCGAAGTCCGGTGGCGTGGCTTGGATCGATAATAATCGGAAGATGAGAGAGCTTTTTAATGACGGGCACCGCCGTGAGATCCAGCGTGTTGCGGGTAAAGGTCTCAAAAGTGCGTATGCCCCGTTCGCACAGCATGACGTTGTTGTTTCCTTCGGACAGGATATATTCGGCCGCCATGAGCCACTCTTTAATGGTGGCGGAGAGTCCCCTTTTAAGGAGGATCGGCATCCCCGTTCTTCCGGCGGCCTTGAGGAGTTCAAAATTTTGCATGTTGCGCGCGCCGATCTGGATGACATCCACATATTCCATCATAAGGTCGGCCTGAGCGGGCGAGGTCATCTCAGTCACAATCCTAAGACCGGTTTCTTCTCGTACCTCGGCAAGAATCTTCAACCCCTCTTCTTCCAGCCCTTGGAAAGAATAAGGAGAGGTGCGGGGTTTGAATGCTCCGCCTCGAAACATCACTGCTCCATATCTCCTGACCTTTTTGGCGATGGTCATTGCCTGCTGCCGGCTTTCAACCGCACAGGGGCCTGCAATGACCACGATCCGGTCCCCGCCGACAACCACATTCCCCACACGGATATGGGTATCGTCCGGGTGAATTTCGCGGCTGACCAGCTTGTACGGTTTAGAGATAGGGACTACCTTAGCCACTCCGGGAAGGAGTTGGTAATATCGCAGATCCCTGCTTACCTTGCCAACGGCCCCGATGATGGTCTCTTCCGTACCCTCGATCTCACGGATAATACAGCCGTCCTCACTTAAGACCTCTTTGATGTGCTTTTTTTCTTCCGGGGAAATTCCTTTTTTAAGTACCAGAATCATTGGTGATGCTCCTGTTTTATGTGCTGTTTATTGTAACTGCTCAGGTTCAAAGTTCAGGGGTTCACGGTTCAAGGTTAAACTGAAGAGGCTGTACTACGCAACCGTGAACCCCTGAACCTGAGCAGTTACTAAATATTATACTATTTTAAAGCGTTTGTCAGTATGGCTTTCATCCCCCGTTAACGAAGGCGTTTACAAAAACTCCGAGATATTTAATCAAACATATTGTTTTCCTTGAAGGAAAAATATCCATCAGAAGTAATGATAATATGGTCAAGAGGAGTCAGGTCTACTGCGCGACAGGCGTCGACTAATTTTCGGGTCAGGGAAATATCTTGCTTGCTCGGACCCGATTCTCCGGAGGGGTGATTGTGGGCGAATATGAGCGAGGAGGCATTTAATTCAAATGCACGTTTTATGATCTCTCGGGGATATGCTACAGATTGGTTTATCGTTCCTTTGAATAGGACTTCAGCAGAAAGTATGAGGTTGGCGTTGTTCAGATAAATAACCTTGAACACTTCTTCTTTTAGGTTTGCCATTGACAAAGAGAGATACTCGGCTACATCTTCAGGACCTTGCGCCTTGACCCGATCGATCAGTTCCTCTTTTAACTGTCGTTTGACAAGTTCGGTTACGGCGAGAAGTTGTGAAATCTTGGCAGGTCCCAGTCCTTTTATAGCGTTTAGGTCTTTTTTAGTTGCGTGAAGGAGTCCTCTCAGACCATTAAAATGGTTCAGTAGATGACGACTCAAAGAGACCGCGTCTTTTCCTTGAGTGCCGGTTCGAAGTAATATGGCAACCAGCCCTGCATCTGAAACGTATTCAGGTCCCTTATCCAAAAGGAGTTCTCGGGGCCGTTCCGATTTCGGCCAGTTTTTTATGCTGTCACGTGACATATGTGTCTTGAGTTTGTAATTGTTTAGCCACGAATGAACACGAATTTACACGAATAAAGGTAAAATGAGCAGTTACCTAAAGCTTAAGAATCGAATGTATATCCACATCCTTAAAAAGTGAGAAGTGTGCAGCGGCTATCTCCTGGTATTCTTCAATCTTGGGGCAGTATTCTACGTGCTGACAGATCTTTTTTTCTGTATATTGAGGACAATTAAGACACGGGCTTTTCTTGAGGATATCAAATTTTTTGGACACTGCCTCGTCTCGCCGGAGCACCGTGACTTTTTTTCTGTTCAAATTCAAAGCCTCTTCCCTTATCTCGCTTACAATTCTTTTATAATATCTGCAAGTGTTCCGGTTACGTTCATGTATACCTGTATACCCACCTTCCGAAAGGTTGTATAAAGGTTGGCTTTCATGTTTCCGGTTAGTATCAGGTTGACCCCTTCTTCGTTTAACTGCCTTACTGCTTTCATGCCTGCGCTGCTCCTTGCTCCCTGGATTCCTTCATTGGAAACAAACTTACACTCAAGCGTCTTTTCGTCGATAATTGCAAAAAAGGGGCTTGTTGTAAATTTGGAACTTATATTTGCATCCATACTGTTATTGTCAGTAGAGACAGCGATTTTCATGTCTTGAGTGTCCTTTTAGGGATAGTGCGGGTCTAAAACTGTTCCATCACGAAATTTTTGATGTTTTTTTTGAGCGCATTATCACCAAGGAGTTGTTCCGTATCCGAATAGGCAACCCCCAATCTTGACCACACAATATCTTTTGCCACGAGATCAAGGCGTTCGCGCATTGTTTCCTGATATGTTGTCGGGAGAAAATTCTTTTCAAACATAAAAAAACTGTACAATTTTTTGAAGGTTCTGAGGTCAGATCGATCGATTTTTAGTTTAACCTTATTATAATTGGATATTGAATTGGCCAGATGCTTCATCTTCTGAAATAAGGGGGTCCGTATTTGAGTTCTCACTTGCTCATCGAACAGAGAATATTCTGCCGCAATAGACCGGTACTCGGCCGGCTCAAATTCATTAAGGAGGAGATTTTCTCTGAAATAATCTGAAAAATCAACCTTTGCGGCGTCCACAAGAACCATAAAGTCGAGCTGGGTTCTCCAGTGCTTGAATTCTTTCAGGGGGACACCGGCTGCCTTGGCAATTTCAGCAAGAGAAAGAGTCCCCGTGTAAATATGCATTAAACCTGCAAGGTAAAGTTCTGCGGGAAAAGCAACTGTCCTGTCTCGCAGAGAAGCGATTGCTTTCCGTTCTTTGGAATATTCAGAAATCCGTTTCTGAATCCAGCGTTGGCCTAAAAATATACTGTCCAGCATAATACCACCTCGTTTCTTTCGTCAATACTACCATATTAAGAAGGATATAATTTTAAGATAACAAGATCAAGTTTTTTATGTTCAGAATTTTTCGGTAAGGACCGATGCTATGATAGCAAAAGTGGATAAGAAAGGTAAACTCAGGGGCTTCGCCCCAATCGGAATACTGCATGAAACTATCTATCGCTAAAAAATTGGGTATTGGATTCTTTTTTGTGTCCATATTAATCGTTTTGGTCGGTTATTTAGGCCTGCACGGCATCTATCGCGTACGTGACATTAACCATGTTATGGAAAAGACCGACCATTTGTTGCTGGAGTTTGCAGAATTGCAGTCAATTGTAGCTCACCAGATTGATTACGGAATGCATTTTCTGTTTTTGGAGTCTGAGGAGGATGTCCGCCAATTTCGAGAGACCGGTAAGATATTCAGAAACAGGTTTGAATCTCTACAACCGCAAGCGCCTAAATTGCAAAACTGTCTAAATGACTTTGCCTCGGCACACGAGGATATGGAGCAACTGTTTTGGCGCATAGAAAAAGAGTATCATGAGGGCGGAGAGATCGAGTTCGGGGAAAAAAGAAGGCTGCATGAGATGTGGCACCCGCACGAAGAAAAATTGGTTACAATGATTAAGACCGCAAGTGCCTTCCTGATAGAAGATCATTTGAAAGCCAGTAAGCTGGTATCAGAGTCGCTGCGCGATACAGTGGCCGTTACTGCAGGTTTAGCCCTTTTTACATTCCTGACCGCTGGTTTCATCGGGTTTTATGTGTCGAAAAGAATTTCAGGATCTATCGTGAGCCTGAAAGACGCGGCCTCAAAGATCGGCCAGGGGAATCTTGACACCCACATAATCACGCATACGGGGGATGAGGTAGAGACATTAGCCCAGGAATTTAATCAGATGGCCAAACGGCTCTCCGAGTCATATGCTACTCTGGAAGAACGTGTCCGGCAGCGAACAAACGATCTGGAAAGAGAGCGGTTGCGTTTGGAGATGGTTTTTTCCGGGATATCGGCAACAGGGACGGCTGTAATAGTGAACGACGGGGATCACCATGTGTTACTTATGAACGAGCATGCTGCTAAACTTTTTGGCGGTGTTGCGTCTGAAGTACATTGTTACGAGCTTTTGCACGGCTTATCTCAACCATGTTCCAACTGTGTGCTGCAAAAGGTGTTTAAAACCGGCAATAGCTTGAAGCTTGAAAACATTAATATTCGTGGTCGGATGTTCAATATTTGGGCGGCTCCCATGAAAGACGCGTACGGCAATGTATCGTGTGTAGAAGTCTTTCATGATATCACTGACTTGAAGAATGCGGAAAAGGAGATCAAAGAGGCTGGAGAAAAGGCCGAACTAATTCTAAAGACCACCCCGAGCGGACTTATGACGGTTGATCTCAACCGCAGGATTACGTCGTGGAACAAATATGCAGAGGTTGTAACTGGAGTAAGTGCGGATGAGGCTATAGGAAAGGACTGTCTTTCTGTCTTTGATTCGGAAGAATGCCGGAAGGGATGTTCTCTTTACAGCGAGCAGGTCAATAAGCCGATGTCCGACAAGGAATGCGAAATTACCGCCAGTGGCAGGTCATTAACGATAGCTAAGAACTTAGATCTGTTGCGCGACAACAAGGGGAACGTGGTCGGCGGACTTGAATCATTCATAGATATTACCTACCGGAAGCAAATAGAGCAACAATTAGTAAAATCCGAAAGATATAAGACAATCGCCGACATCAGCCGGGACATTGCCCACAACTTCAACAACCTATTAACCACGGTTAAAGGAAATGTCCAACTGCTCCTAATGGATAAGCACCTTACTGCTGACGAAGACATCAAGATGTCGCTGGACGAAATCCATTTAAGAGCTAACGACATGGCGCAGTTGGTGAGTGACATGCAGTATTTTTCCAAAGATAACGAGGTGTTATCTGATAATTGTGCCAATATGGTTCCTGTATTGGAACTGGCGGTAAAGACACTGCGCCCTATGTGGCGGGATGAGCTGCGAAAAAAGGGGATCGATGTTGATATAGTTTTAGAGCATATTGAGGTACCGCGTGTTCGAGGAAACAGACAAGACTGCCAGACCGTTTTTAAGAATATTTTGTTGAATGCCATCGAAGCAATAACCCGATCTGGCAAGATATGGATTAGAACTTCGCTTGCAACGGAAGACAACGCTGATTTTGTAAGAGTTGAGATTTGCGATGAAGGGCGTGGAATGGATGATGCCGTATGCGCCCGAGCACTGGAACCCCTGTTTTCGACGAAGAGTACGGTAGGCGTAGGCATGGGCCTTACGGTCGCTTACGGGATTGTTCAAAATCTCGGAGGAACTCTTACGATTGAAAGTAAGCCCGACAAGGGGACTACGGTGGCGGTAACGGTCCCGGTCGCTGCCCCCGAATTGATTACTGCACACTCTAACTATAGGAAACAGGATAAAAAGACCGAACAGCAGGGAAAGGCCTACAAAATCCTGGTTGCGGATGACGAAGAGTCGGTGCGAAACCTTCTTGCAAGGTCTTTAAAAAACATGGGACACGAGGTTGTAGGGGCGGGGAACGGGGTTGAAGCGCTGAGAATTGCACAAGACAAGAAGTTTGATCTTGCATTTGTTGACTGGTCTATGCCGAACATGAATGGCTTGGAGCTCATGCAAAAACTACAAGAAACTTGCCCGGCAATGCCGGTGGTCATGGTAACCGGATGGTCGGATAGAGAAAATATGGAAAGCCTTTCAGCCGCGGGTATTGATAATGTTATTACAAAACCTTTTGACATGGAAAAGATCGGGGAGGCTATTGATAAGTATATAGCATAGAAAGTTCCATCATTGCCGTGGAAGAATAGATATTACCGGTTACGAGTTGCGGGTTGCGAGTTAAGAAGGCCAATCAATAATAAGTTGGAAAGTAAAAAACATATGATCTTGGTGTCTTTGTGGCAAGGTGCCTGTGGGGCGACAATTCGGGAGGGAGAAAATGAAAGTAGTGCTTAAGGTCGAGGACGACATTGCAAGCTTGAAGAATTGGGACGAGTTTTCTGAAAAATTGACGAAGCTTGTAGATAGTGGATTTTCAGAAATCACCATCGACTTACAGGATGTCAAAAAAATTTCCTCTCTTGCGTTAGGAGCAATTGTTGCGTCTCATCAGAAGATGAGCAGTGCGGGGAGACGATTAGTGGTCAGTAATATTGGTGATGACCTGAAGAGACTTTTTGGAGAAACCAAGGTACTTAGTATTGTGAACGTAAAGTAAGAAATGGCCGGAGAAGGACTTAAAATATTAGTGGTGGATGATGAATCCGGCGTGCGGCGTATCATATCCAAGGTTTTGCTTCGCAATGGTTATCAACCGATTGAATCAGCGGACGGAAGAGAAGCTCTGGAAGTGTTTCGTAACGAAAATCCAGCCATTGTCATTACGGATATTCGTATGCCGGATATGGATGGACTCGAACTCCTTACACGTATCAAAGAAAAATCACCGGAAACCTGCATAGCCATTATGACCGGATACGGATCTGAAGAGGTGGCGATCAAGGCGCTCAGAAACGGGGCCAGCAATTATTTCAAAAAGCCGATTGACTTGCCTGAGCTTATATATGCCATTGGCGTGTTGTCAGACTCTATCCGCTCCCGAAGGCATAATAAATTTGATTACAAGAAATTAGCACACGAGATCAAGACTATAATAATAGAGAACGATCTTGATTCTATATATTCGATTGTCCATGAGTTAACTAAGGTAACAGCCTATTTTTCCTCTGACGTAGAGTCAATACAAACAGGTCTTCTGGAAATGATTACCAATGCCGTTGAACATGGCAATCTGAATATTACGTACGAAGAAAAACAAAAGGCGCTACAAAAAGGCACACTAAAAGAGCTTTATAAGAACAGGGCACAAACCGTGCCTTATAAAGAGAGAAAGGTGACGATACGATACGAGTTTAATCCGGAAAAGGTTATGTATACTATTTGCGACCAGGGTGACGGGTTTGGCTGGAGAGATCTCCCCGATTCCGCAGATCCCGACAACTTGATGGCGGCGAGCGGTAGAGGGGTATTTATGACAAGGCTCTATATGGACGAAGTTGTCTATAATGATACCGGAAACGAGGTGACAATTGTCAAGTATTTGCAACCACGCCAAGTGTGATTCCCTTTCGCCGGTAGCAGAACATAACGAATTTAACCAGGCTTTTATAAAATCAGTGGAAAGAGGCGCTATATTTCAGCAGAGCCTTTTGCCGTCAGACCTTTCAGTCACAGAAGGTGTAAAGTTTGCCTCTGCGTATATTCCACGTCTAAAGGTTTCCGGAGACTTTTTTACTGTAAGAAAGATTGATGAGGACAGGGTGTTTATTATGGTGTCCGATGCCTCGGGTAGCGGTGTAATCGGCGCGCTTCTCAGCGTCATGTTCGTAGGAATCCTGACAAATTATGAGACACGACGGCACGAGCCCGCAAGACTATTGCAGACTTTGAACCGTGATTTGTGTAAGAATCTTTCAGATGGTCTCCATATAACCGCATTTTGCGGCGTCCTCTCCTTAAGTGCCAAAATGTTTGTCTTTGCCAATGCCGGTCATCCATTTCCCCTTCATTTTCGAAAGGGAACTGGAAAAGTCGAACCGCTGAAGCAGGAGAATTTTTTCCTGGGTATGATACCGGATGCAACATATGAGGAGCAACGTGTTTTGCTTGAAAGCGGGGACAGGCTCCTCTTTTATACCGACGGGCTGACCCAAAATGAGTGCGCTTGCGGAACGGAGCCGCTTGATGTGACTGCACTGGGTTCAGAGTTATCGAAGTGCAAGGATCGACGGATAGAAGAGGTCCCCGAAGAAATTTGTCGTAAAGCGCTCAGCCTAACGTGCAATAGTTTTGAAGACGATGTGATTGTATTGGCGCTTGAGGTGGAGTGAAAAAATACAATTATCTTTCTTTATCTAAAATCTCACGTACCCTCTTCAGCATATCTTTCAACTGGTACGGCTTGCCGATATAGCCTTTAGCGCCCGCTTTTAGAAGTTCTCTGGCCGTTCCGTTGGGTGAATACCCGGTGGCAATTATAACTTGTATGCCCGGCTCAATCTTGAGAAGTTCTTTTAAGCAGTTATGACCGCCCATTCCAGGCATGCCTATATCGAGGATTATCAGATCGATTTGATTTTTTTCTGTCTTATATATTTCAAGGGCCTTTTCCCCGCTCTCAGCCGTGATGGTTGTGTAACCATATTCTGTCAACATATCTTGCCCGAGATCAAGTAAGGTCTTATCATCATCGACCAGGAGGATAGTTTCGCTTCCGCCAATAATCTCTTTTCCATCCTTACTCTCTGCTTCCCTCTCTTCGCTTTCTGCTTCCAGCACCGGCAAATAGATCCTGAAAATGGTGCCTTGATTCGATTTGCTGTAACATGTGATATGGCCTTGGTGATTTTTTACGATACCATAGACCATGGAGAGACCCAATCCGGTACCCTTGCCCCTTTCCTTGGTGGTGTAAAAGGGTTCAAAAATATGTTCCACAGTCGCCTGATCCATACCGCAGCCAGTATCCGAAACACTTAAGAGGACATAGTCTCCAGGTTTGATTTCAAAGACTTTACAGTATTGTGTATCCAGCGTAACGTTTTCCGTTTGAAAAATCAGTTTGCCTCCATCAGGCATGGCATCCTTGGCGTTGATCCCCAGATTCATCATTATCTGCTCAAGTTGTGCCGGGTCTGCATTAATTATTTGCAGGTCATCGGCAAGGTGCATCTCTATGCTGATCATCTTGAGGATAGTTCTTTCAAGTATCTTAGCTACGTGTAAAATTTCATGGTTAAGATCAACCGGTCTTAGCTTGCTTTCTAGCTTCCGGCTGGATGTAAGAAGTTGTTTGGTAAGTTCGGAAGCGCTTTGGGTTGAGCGTTCAATCGCTTTCAACTTATTGTAGTCAGGGTCGGTTGTTTCTTTTTTCAATAGAAGGAGCTGGGCATAGCCGGAAATGCCTTGAAGAATGTTGTTAAAATCATGAGCAATACCGCCGGCAAGTGTGCCAATGGCTTCCATCTTCTGAGCTTGAATGAGTTGACTTTCAAGGCGCTTTTGTTCAGTGATATCGCGGATGATGCTCTGGTATCCAAGAATAGTTCCGTCAGCAGCCCTCCGAACGGTCGAAGAGAGCAAACAGTCCATTTCTGTTCCATTCTTTTTGCGGAACTTCACTTCATAGTCTCTGACGGACCCACTTTTTTCTATCTCTTGTTGAAATCGGCGCCTGTCATCAGGATTTACATATACTTCCCAGGCATTCAGGCCGATTACCTCTTCTCTGGTATAACCAAAGAGGTGAAGGGTGGATTCGTTGGCGTCAATGAATTTGCCCTCCCTTGTGGTCATATTGATTGCATCTCTCGAGTCTTCGAAAAGGGCGCGGTATTTTCGCTCACTTTTCCGTAGCGCCTCCTCGGCCCGTTTGCGTTCAGCTATCTCCTGTTTCAGAAGGGCATTGGCCCTTGTAAGCTCTGCTGTTCGTTTCTCAACCCGAACTTCTAACTCGTCACGAGCACTTTGCAGCGCTTTTTCTGCCTGCTTGCGCTCGGTGATTTCTCTGGATACATCCCCAATCATCCGGTTTGTTAGTTTCTTTAGAAATTCCAACAGCTCTACTTGCGAAGTCCCGGATATCCGGGCAGTCAGGTCCCCATTTGAAACCCTATGCAACACATCGAAGTGCTCGGCAAGACCTATGGCAAACTCATGGGATAGGTTAACGATTTCACCAAGACTTTCCGCGGTCAGGTTGACCATATGTTTTAGTTTAGCAATTAACTCGAGTTTCGAGGTCTCAGGTATCCTTACATCGGGATTTCCTGAAGAAATTTCTTTCAATGCTTCAAAGGCTTCGGACAATCCCAGGGCCAACTCCATACCGGTGTCTTCCAGCTCCCTGTCTCGTTTCTCGACCCTTTTTCTGAATTCTCCGAATTGGTCATTTACAACTTGCAGCGTCTCTTCCAATGAATCGACATCTATGTTCGCTTTAAAGGGCTCGCATTCAAGGCACATCTCCAACTTTTCCAAAAACTTTCCCTGAATCTCGTTTCTACAACGTGTCCCTGGAATGAGCCAACACCTCGGTTCTTTTGACGTGTAAACGGGGCATTCCTTCTCGTTACATTCAAAAAATTCCCAGCATTTAATGTTATTTTTCATCTTTTGGAATATTCCTTAGTTCCGTCTTCACTACCGCGAGCAAGCACAAGCTATTAGGTATCAAAGGACACTGATTAACGACCAATGACAATCTAAAACTGTATCTGGATTCTCATCTTATTTCCCCCCTCATCCTTTATGGACAGGAATACCTTGCCGAGCCGCTCACACCAGGTGCGTATATCTTTTTCAAATGTGGGGCAGTCTCCCAATATCTCCAGGATATCGCCAGGTTTCATGTCCGGGGCCTTTACGGCTATCTTGAGAATCGGCTGAGGGCACTTAAGGCCAAGGGTATCCAAGACTTCTACCGCCATGATTATTTCTCCTTACTTGATCCTACAATTGATGACTTTGTAAAAAGTCTTTTTTGAACGTCTCAAGTGCGCCCAAAATGCTCATGAAGTGAACAAAATGGACTTTTTGAGCAAGCATCATAATTAAATCACCCCTATCAACATCTTTTCCTTATCATATATATTAACAGCGCCGGGCATTTTGCCTGGGAGACAGTGGGTAGCACAGGCAAGGCAGGGGTCATAGGCACGGAATGCCATCTCTACCATATTGAGTATGCCGTCTGAAACACGACCCCCTTTTATAAAGGCGCGGGCAGCCTTTTCAATCGACATACAAATAGCCGCGGCGCTATTCTGTGTAGCAACCAACAGGTTAGACTTTTCTACTATTCCCTTGTCGTTGGTTTCATAATGATGAAAGAGTGTCCCTCTCGGAGCTTCGCATATACCTATACCTTCTTTAGGGGATTGATTGGGAAGATTCCTTACCCTCGGACTTGTGATCTCATCATCTCCGGCAAGTTCATCCATCCTTTCCGCCGCGTATAAGACCTCAATAAGCCTGGCCCAATGGTAGGCCAATGTGTTATGAATAGGTTTACCTCCTAACGAGTCTAACATCTTTTCATACTCGATCTGAGCTAAAGGTGTAGTCATCCCCTCAGAGGCATTTACTCGGGCAAGCGGACCAACTCTGTATATTCCACTATCCAGCCCGTCGATGAATCCATTCCAGCCGATGTTTTTTAAATAGAGCATCTTTAAATAGCTCCACGGTTCAACACGTTCCTCCAAATGTTTCAGATAGTCCTTTGCTGAGAATCTGACGAACTCCTTGCCGTGTGGATCAACAACCCTGATCTTTCCATCATAAAAATTTACCTTGCCTTGATCATCGACCATGCCCATATAGTAAGTCCTATGATAGAAGACATCGCTGGTCAGCAATTCAGCGTATCTCTTATTCTTGAGTACCAGCTCATCAAATATCTTTAATGTAAGCTTTGCAAACTCTACCGCGTCTTTTGTCACAAGCTGTATTTCGGCTTTCTCTTCTTCAGTCAGGGTCTTTGAATTTCCGCCGGGAAGTCCGCAAACAGGATAAAGAGCGCTCCCACTAATCGTGGAATTTACACCCCGCACCCTCTTTCGCATATTAATCGCCTGCTTACCAATCTCAGCTCCCACCTTATCTATTACGCCAAGAATATTTCTTTTAGCGCTCGGCGCGTCCGGGCCGACTATGAAATCAGGGCCGCCCAGGAAATAAAAATGTAAGACGTGGTCCTCAAACATAAACGCATTGTACATAAGTTCTCTGATCTTCCTTGCCGCAGGAGGAGGCTCGACCCCGAAGAGATCATCCAGCGCTTTACTTGATGCGGTATGGTGGGCGGTAGGACACACCCCGCAGATCTTTTGCGTAAGCGTGGGCATTTCTTCCGCTGCTCTTCCCTCGCAGAACTTCTCAAATCCCTTGAAGTCGGGTGCTTGAAAATAGGCGCGCTCTACATCGCCCTTGTCGTCAAGGAAGATATCAATCTTTCCGTGGCCTTCTAGTCTTGTTATCGGGTCTATTGTGATCCGTCTGCTCACTTTATTTTCCTTTTCAACATCGATGAGGCCAGGCTATATCTGTAAAACAATCCGGCAGGATCGGGAATTGAATCTACGATTTTCACCAACTCTTCTTCGTCCTTTGAATCAATTATGGAGGACAGGAACGAGAGAGATTTTGCCCCTTGGTCCCTTACGTTATCCATAGGTCCAAAGCACCCGCGGCACGGCATATTCGCATTTATGCACCTTGCATTGCAACCACCCCGCGTAGCAGGGCCAAGACAAATAATTCCCTGGTCCAAAAAACACTTTGCAGGGTCCCATTCTGCTTCGTAGAGTCTCTTAAACGCTCTTACGCGTAAAACCTCCGGTCTGCCATCTCTTCGAGGGCACGTATCGCAAAGAGCTTTCTTTTCTCCCAATACGCTTCCCCTTGGAGCGAGCCTGTCATCCAGGATCATCATTATTGTTTTTTTTACAAGCTCCGGTGTTGGAGGACAGCCCGGGATATAATAATCTACATCGACTATTTGGTCCAATGACTTTACAGTGTCATGGAAACTCGGCAGCCTCAGCTTCCTGCCAGATTCTGTCGAATCAACTTTCGGCAACATCCCCTGAGGATCTCTTACTGTGGAAACTTCCCTGTACACTCTGTTTAAGACATCGTCACCTTTGAAAAAGTTGGCCAGACCCACAACGCCTCCAAGATGGGCGCAACTTCCGTGGGCTATAAGTAATTTAGATTTGTTTCGCAACATCTTGGCCATCTCTTCCTGTTCATCCATCCTGATGGCTCCATTTATCAGGGTCACCGTAATTTCGCCATCATTCATTGCAGCGAGATCCTTGTATTTAAAATCCATCACCATTGGCCAAAACACTATGTCGGCGGCTGTGGCAATTGTTAAGAGATCCTCTGCCAAATCGATGACCGATTCCTCACACCCGCCACAGCTTGAACACCAATAAAAGGCAATCTTAGGTTTTGCCATTTTTCCTCTTTTGGTTCTGATCCAGACAACTATTTAGATCGGCGCAAAGGGCCTAATTTTTTGATACCTTTAACCATCTCACATACAATGCTAACAAACTTATCTCCCTCGCCGGCCGACACCCAATCAAGCTTCAACCTATCTTCTTCTATACCAAACTGTGTGAGCATCTTCTTTAGGATGGTATGCATTCTAAGTGCCTGAAGATTACCCTCTTTATAGTGGCAGTCCCCAGGATGGCAGCCCAGGATCATGACCCCGTCAGCGCCCTCTTTGAAGGCCTCAATTATAAATTGAGGATCAATCCTGCCGCTGCACAGGACTCGTACGATTCTTAAATTTGCGGGATACTCTTTCCGCGCTCTTCCGGCAGCATCCGCACCTTCGTAAGAACACCAGTTACAGAGAAAACCAACTATTTTTGGCTCAAAACCGCTCATCGTTATCTTTCTTTTTCTGTAACTACTCAGGTTTGTCAGGTTCAGGGTTCACGGTTGCTCGCCTTACTCTCTTCACATTTACAAGGCAGCATAGAGTTTCCTCAAAACTCCGTTGCAAGAACCGGATGAATTCAGCATTCGTATAGCCTCTCTTTCACCTGCCCGCCATCGCTCTCGCTCAGGCGAGGCGGGCGGGTCAGTTTAACCTTGAACCGTGAACCCCTGAACTTTGAACCTGAGCAGTTACCTTTCTACGAAATCATCAATGTCCCACCAGGCCTTTTATCTCCGCAAATATTTCCATATCCGTATAATAGTTGGACTTAATGGCTCCGCTGGGACAAGCAGCGGCGCAAACCCCGCATCCTTTGCATAAGACTGTATTGACTGAAACATGCTTTCCTATACTATCGGATGTTATGGCCTTATAGGAACACAGATCGATACATATCTTGCAACCGGAGCAGAGGTCTTCCTCGACTTCAGCGGTCACAGCCTCAAGCGTCAACTTTTCCCCTGGGACAAGGCGTGATAGTATACTGCCTGCAGCAGCCTGCCCCTGTGCTACTGAACTTTGAATATCCTTTGGGCCTTGCGCGCAGCCGGCAATAAATATTCCTTCCCTATCGGTTGATACAGGGGCTATGTTTGTGTGTGCTTCAATAAAAAAACCACCTTCACCTTGTGATATGTCAAAAATCTTGGCCAAGTCCCGGGAATCTCTTGATCCTTCAATTGCCGGAGCCAAAATCACCATGTCGGAAGTAACCGTATCGGACTTTCCACAGATATTAGTGTATTTGATCAATATCTTTCCATCTTCTTCAACAAGCTCTATCGAGTCGGGGTCCTTCATATGAAGAAGTTCTATTCCACTCTCACGGGAGATTTTATCAAAGAAACCCTGTGATTCCTTCCCCGGCAGGCAAAGATCAGAGCGCATCGCGGTAATTGAAACCCCGGGTAATTTTTTATTGGCCTGATGCGCAAATTTCAGCAAATACATGCAGCAGATGCCGGAACAGTATTCATTAAATTTGCTGGTCCTGGAACCAACGCAATGGACAAAGGCAATTTGTTTAGGGGGTCGTCCGTTTTTTAATAAGATCTTCCCTCCCGTTGGACCTGTTGAACTTAACAACCTTTCAAATTCAAGGCTAGTATATACATTTTCTATCTTTTCATATCCATATTGGGGTGCCCTCCTTGAATCAAATATGTCAAACCCCGTGGCTAAGATTATTGCCCCCACGTCTAGTGCTTGAACTTGATCGCGTTCCTCGTAATTGATGGATCCGAAAGGGCATGCCTCCTCGCATGCATTGCATTCCTCTCCTCGAAAACGTAAACAATACTCTTTATCTATGGCTGCTGCATGTGGTAGAGCATCAGCATAGGGAATATAGATAGCCCCTCGCTCGTCAAGCCCCTCATTGTATTCATTTTTTACCTTAACAGGACAAACCTCCAGACACGCTCCACAGCCGATACAGGTCCCGATATCTACGAACCTTGCTTTTTTTTTGATTTTAATTACGAAATTACCATAAAAGCCGAGCGCCTCTTGAACCTCGGCCAGTGTAAGAAGTTCTATACGCTCATTGTATAAAATCTCATCTAATCTTGGATCAAACATACAAGAAGCGCACTCCAGAGTTGGAAACACAGCTTCATATCGGGCGGCTTTGCCTCCAATGGATGGTAATTTTTCAACCAGATAAACCTTCCTGTTTTTTTGTGCGAGTGTTAGCGCGGCGCTTATCCCGGCTATGCCGGCCCCTACAACAAGGACATCCGGCCGGCATTCTATCTCCTTTATCTCCAACGGTTCGTGATAAACTACTCTCTTTACCGCTGCGTTGATAATAGCCTTTGCCTTGGCAGTGGCAAGGGACTTATCCTTAATGACCCACGCGCATTGTTCTCTAATGTTGGCGACCTGCAAAAGAAAGGGGTTTAAGCCTGCCTTACCTGCAACCTCCTTAAAAGTATTCTCATGTTCTTTTGGTGAGCAGGCCGCGATTACTACCCTGGTCAGGTTGTGTTCTTTAATGTCTTTTTCAACAAGTTCTTTTCCCTCTTGCGAACACAAAAGCCTAAACGACTTAGCCAGAACCACATTTTTAAGGCCTTGGACGAACTTCACCACCTCATCCAGGTCCAGTGCGTCTTTTATGTTCGGACCGCATTCACATATGTAAACGCCTATTCTTTCAGCCATTCCCCATTCCGAAGCCCGCATTCGATATTAGTCCCTACTGGACCTGTCCCGTTCTCTTTGGAACCTTATAATGAATTCGATACCTTAGTGTCTTTGTGGCAAGCTCCATAAGTATACCTTTTAATACCTAATTACTACAACATCGAGCCACTTCCGGCCCCATTTCATAGCATCGTCATGGCCGCTAAAGAATATGTCTATGTGATAACCCTTTATGGCGCTTCCCCGATCGTGTACCACGCCCCATCCATAACCGGGGATATACATCTCTGTTCCAAAAGGGAATAAGGAAGTGTCTGCCGCAATAGCCCCCTTTTTGGCCTTTGTCCCGTCTGCCGCAATTCCTACTCGCTTGGGTTTTCCCTCATTCGGACCGTAGGCATAGACTGCCGGCATGAGACAGCATCCCCATGTACGCTTCCATCCACAACACTTTTTACAGGCGCAATACGCGGTTACCTCCATGCGGATGGTCTTTTTCTCTTTTCCGAGATGGCGCAGCCATGCGCAGGAAGTAAGACAGGAGCAAATGAAGAGAGAAAGGAAGAGGAGGATGAGGCGATTTTTTTTGTTTTGTAGGAGCATTATGTATAGTGTTTGGGGTAAGGTAAAGGCTCAATCTCGGATTTATTTAAGCCATGTGCTATACCCAAAAAAACCAAAATCTTTTTCTGAAAGTCTTCAATTTCCTTTCTTTACCCGTATCTTCACGGAATTAGCATGTGCCCCAAGTCCTTCAATTTCAGCAAGCCTTGCGATATGGGCCGCTTCTTTTTTAAAAACGCTTTTTGGGTAATGAATTAAGCTCGTTTTTTTTGTAAAATGAGCTACTGAAAGG
>JBDRFJ010000096.1:0-2551 GCA_043818915.1 Pseudomonadota bacterium
CATCCCCGTCCACAGGACGGGGTATTCTGTGGGAGGATTTCATAAAGGCAAGATATCCTTGATAAAAATTATTAACCAAGCTCCTGTGCTAAAACCGATTGCGAGGTGATGCCAATGCTTGAGTTTATTGTCGCCCTTCCCATCGGGGCAGTTTTCGGATGGGTAATTCGTGAAATTGTCAGCGACCGGTTGGCTCGTGATAGAACCTTGAAAACTATCAAAATCAACGACTTTAACAAAACTGCCAACAAATTGAGAGAATCTTTTTTGCCAATTCGTATGGCTCTCAACCCTGCCAAATTCGCCCTCCAAGAAGACCTCGCTGACTTTTTGGGCAGCCACTTTGAGGATAATGGTCGATGCGTTTTGGAATTTTCCGATGTCTTAGACACAAAAAGTAAAACCGCTTTTTTGAAAGCATGGCACGAATACCATTGTCATAAAGATCAATGTAATGAAAAAGGGGTTCCATTTTTTGAACAGTATTCTTGCCGGGGCCTTACGATAGAACAAGAACATGAAATGAAAAAACTTGTTCAATCTCGCATAGAAAAAATATTGAAATTTGCTAAACCAAAATAAGAACATAAAATAAGAACCCTCACCCAACAACTTTATCCAGCCGACCGGGAATAAGCTGGTGCGATTTCTAATTCAGCCCTTGACCCGGCGGCTGATTACGACGATGGGCCGCCTATCGGCGGCCCATCGCCCCGGATGAGGAGCGCGCGCCTCAAATAAGCATGGTGGAGAGCGACCACTTGGCCCATCAACCGGATTGAGCAGTCACGCTAAGGCGCGCTCCTCATCCGGGGCGTTGGGCGTCATTGGTGGCGGGCACCGTATTCTCATGAGAAAACTTCTGCCTTGGCTGAAATCTATACTCCATTCGCTAGTTGAATGGAGGTTGTTTTTTCTTGGTTTCTTGGTAGTCGCCGCCCCTGCTGGCTTTATTGTCTTCGTCGGCGCTGGTGAAGCGGCAATCCGCATTACCGGAATGGTGTTGCAACTTTTGGGTATTGGCACGGTTGCATGGGGCATTCATACTACTCGTAAAGAATTCGGCCATCCGAGTGCCTTCGCAGTTTGGCGCAAACGATTAAATCGCTTTCCCCCGTTCGGTGGCCGGGTGGCGACAGGAAGTGCCCACATCACGCTTCCCGCTATGACTGTCAGTGCGCGCGGCCACGGTTCAATAGGCGCTGGTGCAAACCCAACGATTGACGCACGAGTCCAAGCGTTGGAGGAAAACCTGAAGCTAGTTAACGATCGGGTGAGCCAAATACAAAATGAGATGGATCAGGAGTTTCGTAAACAATCCAATGCCCTTAAGCAAGAACAACAAGTTCGATCCGATGAAGATCAACATATCCGCGCAAAAATAGAGTCGACTGAAACGGGTGGCCTGCACATCTCAGCAATGGGTGCACTATGGTTAGCTGTTGGGGTCATCATGAGTGCCATTCCATCTGAGCTGGCTATGTGGCTCAAATGACGCCCAATCCATCATTCCACCGGACTGTCAAAAGCTGCGCTTTTGCCATCCGGCGAATTCAAACGCGTTAAATTTTGGATCAGTTATGAATTCTGAAGAAGAGAGGTTGAATCAAATAAGAAATATACGAAATGAAGAGGCCTATTTCTTCTCCAATAAAGGCACCGAAGTTCGTGAAAAATGGATTGTGTCAGAGTTTTTAACTAGACTTGGTGTTTTATATAAATCTACTGAATTAATATCAGGGGAACCAGCAAGTAAAATCGACATAAGCTTCAGAGATGCGTCGTTTCAGATCAAGGAAATACCGGATCAAGATATAGAAAGGACTAAGGAAGCTCGTCAACTTAAAGAATATGCTGATAAAGCTGATTCCATAAAAGCTTCTTTCCCACCACTAAAGGCTAAAGATATTCCCCTTATAACTGATGGATACGAATTGGCTTTGAATAAATCCCAGAGTTTGTCTGAGAATGGCCAATACCCTGATCATATAAGGAAGAGCCTAGATTTACTCATATACATTACGAGAAGGAGATCATCTATCATCAAAAGAGATAGAATCAACGAAGATGATTTCAAAGGTATGGGGTGGAGATCAATATCGGTACTTATGGGTGATAAATCGAATATATTGTATTGTCACGAAACATCCCCGGAATTTTTAAGAGAAAAATGTAACAAGAAAATACAGCCGATGCCAAAGGCGTGCGGCTGATTTTGACGTTATGCTCTTAAGGTTACGTTATGAAAAGATTTATTCAATCGACAATCAGGTTTTTATTCGTAACAGCAGTGCTGATGTTTGGAGGTATTCTTCCATCATTTTCTGCTGATTTGCAAATGTTCTCCAATGGGAGATTGATAAATGATCCAGCAAATGATGGGGATAGTTTTCTTGTGGAAGCTAATGGTAAATCTTTCCATGTGAGGCTTTATTTTGTTGACTGTCCTGAAACCTTAATTGCCTTTACAGGTGATGCGCAGAGGGTCCGGGAACAAACACGTTATTTTGGATTGTCTGATGCAAAACGTACTATTCATTTCGGTAACGAA
>JBDRFJ010000097.1:0-2179 GCA_043818915.1 Pseudomonadota bacterium
CTGTCCCAACAATGCCCTTCAATCGGCATTTTTAGAAGCGGGCCTGGCAGGGCTCTATACGCCCAGGCTGGTTTCCCGGATCGGATATTGCGAAGAGTTCTGCAATTTTTGCGGAAGGGTCTGCCCCACCGAAGCCATTCGGCCCCTCTCCATTGAAGAGAAACGCCTCATTCAGATCGGGGTGGCTCATATCGATAAGAACCGGTGCATTGCCTATGACACA
Organism: Pseudomonadota bacterium; assembly: GCA_043818915.1. Taxonomy (GTDB): domain Bacteria; phylum Desulfobacterota; class Desulfobacteria; order Desulfobacterales. The sequence continues at coordinate 224 of JBDRFJ010000097.1, forward strand.
GAAAAGATCTGCCTCGTCTGTAATGAGCAGTGTTCCTATCACGCCATTGTGGGTGACGAGAAAAAGCGTCCCATCGTGAAAGAGGAGAAATGCACGGGATGCGGAATCTGCGAGAACAAGTGCCCGGTCGATGGAGAATCGGCCATCATCGTCTATTCTTCTGGTGTGCAAAAGAAACTCAAACCCGAAAATTCAAACAACACCAAAGGATAAAAACAGAGCTTATAGCTTATGGCTGATAGCCAATTTCTAATGGTATTCTTTTTTGACTATTTGCCATCTGCCATCAGCTAACTGTCGAGAAATCCATTTCAGCGTCTCCTTTTTTTAAAACTCCGAACTCCGAACTCAAAACAAAGACCCCTTGACATATTTGACAGTTATGATATTTTGTACATCAAAATATACATCTTAGATTCCTCTCCCTTTAACTCCAAAAAGGATGGGAGTTGCCTAATGGCTGGAATCCACATTTCGAATGATCCATCCGGTCGTATCATTGTTTCATTCCCCTATGACCCCATTCTCATTTCCAAGATCAAGACCATTGATGGCCGCCGGTGGCATCCTGACCAAAAACATTGGAGTTTTCCCAATGCAGATGGTTTACTGGAAAAGATTTTGAAGGTTTTTGGGGATGAAGACATCTATTTAGACCCCACCTTAAAAACCACTGCATCCAAAGCAAGAAATGCTCCCGCACCCCTTGCGGGAGAGGGTTGGGGTGAGGGGTATAGTTTTGAAGAACTGAGGAGAGAACTTGTCTCAAGAAAATACAGCCACAAGACTGTAAAAGGTTACATTTATTACAACAAGGATTTAATCAATCATGTTCGGAAGAAACCATCCGAGATCAACTGTTCGCAACGGCACACCTTTTTTACAAAGCACGTTAGCCACCATCCTCTGAAAGGAGTAAAAGATGAATACAGCAAAAGAACAAGTTAGGAAGATGCTCGACCAGCTTCCGGATGACGCGTCATTCGAGGATATCCAGTACCACATCTATGTCCGAGAGAAGATCGAACATGGTCTGAAGGACATTCAGGAAGGCCGTGTTCTAACCCAAGAAGAAGTTGAAGAAAGGATGTCCAAATGGCTCGGAAGGTAATATGGACCGAATCAGCCTGGAAAGATCTCGAAGAAGTTGCGGATTATATTGCTAAGGATTCTTCCCACTATGCGGCAGCATTTGTTCGTGAAGCATGGGATGCGGCACGGACATTGGCCTATCTTTCGGAGCGGGGCCGTACAGTCCCTGAATTTAACGATCTGAGTATCCGTGAGCTTTTTGTGAGGAGTTATCGTCTCATCTATCAAATAGCAGAGCAAGTTGTATATATTACTGGATTTATTCATGGTGCACGTGATCTGTGGGCACTTTGGGAACGAGAAAGACGATAACGTTCTGAGGATGTCGGCTAACACCGTCTAAAAGATTTTCATCCAAATGCTACCGCACATCTTTTGGCCTTAAACGTTACATGAAATGCCGCCAATAAAGAGGAGTGTGAAAAACGGAGTCAGCCCTTGACACGGGACAAATTCAACAAATGATTGAGAAGAAATGTTTTGTCGGCGCCGACGGATAACAACACAACAAACGCATTCTCCCCAAAACTTTCAGGCTTCGTCTGTGTCACAAATTCTGTTTGAAATTAGCCTCGGTTGATTTAAAATGGAAGGGAAGGGAGGCGCAAAGATTAACGAACGAATTGTAATAGACCCGGAAATTCAGCATGGCAAACCAGTTATCCGGGGAACACGCGGTCCTGTAACTCGTATTGTCGGAGGGCTTGCAGGTGGCATGACAAAAGAGGAAATCATGCAAGAGTATGCGGTAACTGAAAGGGGCATTGAGGTTGCTCTCAATTATGCCACTAAACTGATTGAATCGGAGTCTGGACAGGTTAAATGGGGAAGGGACTAACGTCACATAAATAATTTTATGGAGAC
>JBDRFJ010000098.1:0-2412 GCA_043818915.1 Pseudomonadota bacterium
AGATGTTTTATTGAAGTTAAGCCATTTGATTCATTCGTAATAGGGTGTCAGGTGTCAGATGTCAGCAAACCCAAAATCCTGAAACCCGAAACCTGAACACTGAACACTGATTTGGTTGCGGCCGAAGGCCTGCATTGGGCTAAGTAATAAGTAAGCTACCCTCATACTCAATAAAACTTCGTGAGATGTGCATTGTACTCTGAGATGACGAGTTGCCGAACGCGTTTCTGCTCAACGAGGCCACCAAAATGTCTGGGTGTGAGAGATGGAACCTCTGGACAGTTTGCGAGTTTTGCTATCAACTTCCGGTGGGCTGGTGATAATTGCCTCTCCCAGCGCCCAAAAGAGGACGGTTTTCTGGAACTTACCAGCCAAGAGCGTATTGCTTTCATTGCTCCTTTGGAAACCAGCGTTACAGTAGGAGCCAACGCATCCATCTCCGCACATAAACATTCGAGAGAAGCCTTCCACATGTCCATATCGACACCGCGGTCAAAGGCGGCGTCACCGCCAACCCCACGAAATTTAACAAGGTCGGTTACGTGGATATTCGGCCCAGGGTTAGAGCCGTTTGGATTGGTAACGTCACGAACCATTTCCCCAGATGTACCGGGGTAAGGTCCGATAGAGGGACGAGTTGTAATGATCGCTGCACATTCGGCAACCGCAGCAATTGACCCTCGACATCCTTTCAGTAGGGCATCTGGCAACCCCATTTTTAGACTGCTGCTCAGTGAATTATGAATCTGCGGATTGAGACCATAATCCTCAAGTTTTGCACCGGAATTCATTGGCCACCACCAAGGGTCAAATGAAGTCGATTGCTGACCAAAGAAGGCGGCTAACGGAAGGTGAGCTGCTACAAGATCGGGGTTCGCGTGCAAGAATATCTCCATAGCCTAACAAGTTAGTATACAGTTTCTGGATAATTACAAAATAAAAGTATCTTTACATGGTAATTTTGGCTGATTTACGCAATTTTCTAACGGGATAACACCACAAAATTGATATTATTGAGAAAACTCGAAAATATGCCCCTGTTAGAGATCCCCGCTGGGAAAGGAAGTTTGTCTGGCCTTTAAGTGAATGATTTTCTTGCCATAAACTTCATCGTGAACATTCCAGATTTCACAATAGATTACAGAACGAAACATGAAAAATCAAGGGATTTAAGGTTTTATATAGTCTATTCTTTCACCAAAACTCAGGGTATATATATCACCAGCCCAGAATTGCATCCAAGTACATGCTCTATCTGCCCACTGAGGAAGAATTGCAGCGCGAGCTAGAGTGGAGACGACGGTTGATTGACCGGTATGACCAACAAATGGCTTAAGGAACAAGGCTTAGTATCTGTCAAAGAACGGTGGGTGAACACTTGTCCGCCTCAGGAGGATTCACTATCCGGCTAACTTGTCACGCCATAGCCCGTATGGTCGACGGCGGACGGCCCGGTAGGCTCTGTGAACCGCCTAAGTGAGCTTGTCCTGAGCTTGCCGAAGGAGACCCGCATGCTAGGCTTGTCCCGCCATAGCCTTGGCGACGGCGGATGGTGTGGGGAGGGGGAGTTAAAATCTCCCCTTTACCCGATTAGCCTGTCTTTTGTTTTGAAACGGCCAGTGGGTTAGGTTGTCGACAAACAAGACGTTTAGCAAGTTTTTTTTGTAATCTCTGAAGATGTTGATAGTACTCTTCCGGATCTTGCCCGTATTCCTTATCTATCTGATGTCTTATGTCCCGCACCTCTTTGACGATTGGATCTTGGGTCATTTTAAACCTCCATAAGTTCCTCTGGAGTACATATTATGGGTGTTGATATTCCACGAAACGTATTTATTTCTTGAATTACTGCCCTGACATGTGCACTTAAAATGTGGCTAAAATTCCAGGATACAAGAAAATCCATTCCATGGTATGTGGCAACAGCCAAATGAAACGCATCACCTCTGGCTTTATCGGGAATAAGGATTTTTTCAAAATATAATTCCGCAAGCTCCCGTACGTCAGATGTGATCTCCAATACGGAAAATTCAGCTATTTTGTCGAGCCGTAATTTTGATGCTGACTCATCTCCTCTTGAAGCCTCTTCAATTACAAGTGGTGAAATAAACGGCACCAACTTCGGAAGCGCATTCTCCCACCATTCCAATGTAACTTGCTGATGGGCTGCGACAATCAAATCTCTGCTGGGCCGAGCAGCGAGGTAGCTTACCACAGTTGTTTCTATGTATACACTTTGTTTCGGCATTTCCTCTTTCCATTCATTGGGCGAACGATTAAGTGAGCGGAATTTTTTCTTGGATATTGGATATTATCGGTTAAACAGAGAATTAATTCTCGACTAACAGTGAAACCAAGAATTAATTCATCCCTAATGAGCAAACAGAGAATCGTTATAAAATCAATTAAAGC
>JBDRFJ010000099.1:0-9701 GCA_043818915.1 Pseudomonadota bacterium
AGGCGCTTTTAGCCAAGTTTTGGGTTTTCAAAGAGCAATGTCTGACAAATATCCGACGTTTCTTACCCGACTTTGGTTCGAATCGGATTTCTGCTGTCACCGGCCTGTAACCGGCCCAGCGACTTTTTACGAATTCATCAACTTTGCACTTAAGGATAAACAAAAAAGGACGATAATTCTAAAACAAGCCACATCTTATTTCTTGATCTTTTTGATGGGACCTTATAAGCAAAATCATAGGAGAGGGGGCAGACAGTCGTGAGGCCGGGCAAAAATATCGTAGCCTCCACGGCTGAGGGACTTTGGGGCATGCTCCTAATTTAAAAAGTGTCTAAGGATGTATAGACGGTAGAGACCCTACTTATCTAATCTAAAAGGGAATTCTATTATGCACAGTGAAGATGATGAACCGAGAGAGATATTCGTGCAGGAGTCACTGGAACATCTGTCCAGCCTTGAAAGTGATTTGCTGGCTATTGAAGATGCCGGGGGGGATATAGACAAGAAGCTGATTGACGACTCCTTTAGAGCGGTCCATTCAATCAAAGGTGTCGCTGCTTTTCTGGGCTATGTCAACATCAAAGAATTGGCTCATAAGATGGAGAGCATCCTGGGGATGATTCGCTCCGGAAAGTTCATACCCGACGGTGAAGTAATCAGCATTCTTCTTCTGGCTGCGGATGCCCTCAGAAATCTTGTGAACAATGCTGCCACCAGCAATGAAATCGATATATCGGAACACATTGAAGCCCTCAGCAGGATTACCCCTGCTGTACGTTCTGACGAAGTTGTCGAAGAGTCAACTACCGGGCTCCTCGAGGACGGGCCAACTGCAAACGAGTCTGATTCCGCGATTCCGGAGCAAGAGATGGCAACAACGACCTCTTCCGTGACAACCGCAGCGGGGGGTTCAAAAAAGGAAGTGTCCGGAGTATGCGTTGATGAAGATCCTGAGAAGACCACGGAAGAAAAGCCAGGCCAGTCGGCAAGTTCAGCCGGATCAGGTTCCAGCCTCCGGGTGAACGTGGCTCTCCTCGATTCCCTCATGAATCTCGCCGGCGAGCTTGTCTTGGGCAGGAATCAGCTCATTCAGGCCATTGCAGTGCATGACGTAAATACCATAGAGATAGCAGGCCAGCGTCTCGATAACATTACTTGTAGACTTCAGGAAGATATAATGCTGACTCGGATGCAGCCCATAGGGACCGTGTTCGAAAAGTTCCGGCGCGTAGTGCGCGACATGGGCAAGAGTCTGGGAAAGGATGTGCAATTAGTTTTAGAGGGAAGTGAGGTAGAGCTGGACAAAACAATCATTGAAGCCATAGGCGATCCACTGGCACACCTCGTCCGAAACTCAGTGGACCACGGAATAGAAAGCCCTGACGAGCGCCTAAAGACAGGGAAAAGCCCTAAAGGAGAAATCCTTTTGACTGCCTATCATGAGGCAGGACATGTGAACATCGAGATTGCTGATGACGGCAAAGGGATGGATGGAAACAGACTGGCAGCGGAAGCCGTGGCCAACGGGTTGATATCCAAAGAGAAGGCCACGATGATGTCAGACAAGGAAAAGCTCAATCTTATTTTTCTGCCTGGATTTTCTATGGCTGAAAAAGTGACCGACGTATCCGGCCGCGGCGTCGGCATGGATGTCGTCAAGACTAACATTGACAAGTTAGGTGGAGTAGCCGACATTGAGTCACGCCTTGGGAAGGGAACTACCATTCGGATAAAACTCCCTCTGACTCTTGCCATCATACCGAGCCAGATAATCTTCGCCGGAGGAGAACGGTACGCTGTTCCCCAGGTTAACGTCCAAGAACTTCTCAGAATTCCAGCTAATCAGGCCAAGGAGAAGATAGAGCGAGTGGGCGATGCCGAAGTTGTAAGATTGCGAGGCAAGCTGCTTCCAGTCATACGCCTGGCCGATGTCTTTGGCATCGAACGTACTTATCGGTCCATGAAACAGGAAAAGGAAAAACCGGACCACCGAGAAAATATCGCTGACAGAAGGTCGACCAGTAGGCCCTCATTTGAGGATGAAACACTTGAAAATGATGACATGACTACCAGCGAACAGCAACAACCAGGGAATAGTCAGGTTGAACGTCGTAAGGATATCGACAGGCGCTACCACGCCGCGAGTGCTATCAACATCGTGGTGGTGTCCTCGGGGAATCGCAATTGCGGGCTTATCGTGGATAACTTACAGGATTCCGAGGAAATCGTGGTCAAACCCTTGGGCCGTCATTTGAAGCGGTGCCAGGGATATGCCGGGGCGACCATAATGGGCGACGGACAGGTAGCGCTTATACTCGACGTGGCAGGAATTGCCGAGATGGCCGCCTTGACCGCTGTGGAAGATTCTGCCAGAGGAAAACTTGCCGAGGGCGCTGCCAAGTCCCTGCAAGACATTCAGTCACTGCTTGTTTTCATGAACGGTGAAAACGAACAGTGTTCTGTTCCGCTCGACCGCGTGGAGCGTATAGACAAAATTAAGGTGTCAGATATTGAACAGATCGGCGGGAACAAAGTCATCAAATACCGTGGAGGGAGCCTTCCCCTATTTGCCGTCGAAGAAGTTGCCAAAGTCAAGCCACTGGCTGACAGGGAGGAACTTGTCGTGATCATCTTTGCGCTTGCCGGCAGGGAGGTCGGTTTGTTGGCGACTCCTCCTGTTGACGCGGTTGAACAAGCCATAAAGTTTGATGCCAGTACCCTCAAACAGCCTGGAATCATGGGCTCTGCCATTATTGGAGATCGCACCACACTGATGGTTGACATGGTGGGTTTGGTGGAGACCCTGCACCCCGATTGGTTTATGGCTCAAGAAACGGTTCAGACACTGGATGGCCAGACAGCTACCATCCTTTTGGCGGAAGATTCCAACTTTTTCCGTGGACAGGTTAAAGGCTTTATCAAGGATGAGGGGTACAATGTCATCGAGGCAGAGGACGGAATGGTCGCCTGGAATCTTCTGCAGGAGAATGCTGAAAGAATAGACTTGGTGGTTACCGATATAGAGATGCCGAATCTGGACGGCTTTAGCCTCACCACCAAGATAAGGCAGAGCCAACGTTTCCGCGATCTGCCGGTCATCGCGCTGACGTCCCTGGCAGGCGAAGAAGACATAGAAAGAGGAAAGGCGGTCAGCGTGGATGACTATCAGATTAAGATGGATAGGGAAAAACTTATAGAAAGCATTAATAATTATCTTAGCAAAGGACGCGGTCAGTAAAGAAAGGAGGACAAGAATGGGCAAGCAGAGAAGGACTACAGGGGTTATTGTAACAGGGCTAACAGTTTTATTCTTTTTTTGTATGGCGGTTGCTTCCGCCAGTGCCGATGTAGTAAAAATTGGTTTAAACTATCCAAAGACCGGACCGTACTCGGTGCAAGGTCTGGACCAGTGGCGTGCCACAGCGCTTGCTGTTGAAGAGATTAACGCTGCCGGAGGGATTCTGGGTAAAAAGGTAGAGATTGTGTGGCGTGACTCAAAGTCCAAGGCAGATCTCACTACCCGGAACGTAACCGAATTGATCGACAAAGAAGGGGTCAAGATGGTCTTGGGCGGTTCAGCCAGTTCTGTCGCGGTGGCCGCGGGAAAAGTGTGCCAGGAGAAAGGGATTATTTTCTTCGGGACTCTCACCTATTCAACCGCCACCACGGGTACGGAAGGTCATCGGCACACCTTTCGGGAATGCTACAACGCGTGGCCGGGCGCCAAGGTTATCGCAACCTATCTGAAAGAGAAATTCCCCGGGAAAAGATACCTCTACATCACAGCTGACTATACTTGGGGGCACACGACCGAGGCCTCGGTGAGAAAGTTTACGGACACAGAGGACAAAACCGTCCACAAAGGGATCCTGACACCATTTCCAACAGCTACCGAGGCGGATTTCAAGAAGGCGATCGCCTTCGCCAAGATGGTCAACCCTGACGTTCTGGTGCTGGTGCTGTTTGGGAAAGATATGGAAATGGGAATTCGTCAGGCAACCGCGATGGGTCTTAAGGCGAAGATGCAGATCGTAGTTCCCAACCTTACCCTTGGCATGGCAGAGGGCGGCGGTCCCAAAGTCATGGAAGGCGTAATCGGGGCTCTTCCTTGGTGCTGGAAAATTCCGTATCAATATGACTACTCTAGGGGGAAAGAATTCGTGGAGAAGTTTGCTGCTCGCTATGGCAGATACCCGAGCACTTCCGGCGCCTCGGCTTATACAATCCTTCATGAGTATAAGTCGGCAGTCCAAAGAGCTGGAACGTTTGATTCATCTCGAGTAATCAAGGCGCTCGAAGGGCACGAATATCAGCTTCTGAAGGATAAGCAGGTCTGGCGTGAGTTTGACCACCAGTCTGTTCAAACAGTGTATGCTGTCAAATGCAAGCCGCAAGTCGCGGTTCTGAAAGACAAGTATAAGCTTGACTATTTTGAAATCATCGGCAGCCTGCCCGGCGACCAAGCAATGCGCACGAGGCAGGAGTGGAACGCCGTTCGGAAGGCCGCTGGAAAACCGACCCATTTAGAAAGATTACCCGGGGAATAGTGCGGCAAAAACTGAATCTGATTCTCTGCTGACACGAGGCATCAGAGAGTCAGATGAATATAACGTGGTGATCAAAGGAGGATGAAATGAAACTCTTAGAGTATATTACATCAAGTGGTCTTCGTGTTAAGATACTATCCGGACTACTGGTGTCTCTTCTGCCAATGCTGGTAATCATGGCTATTACGTATAGCTTCGATCGGAGTGCCGCACTGGAAGCGGGCGAACGGCTTACAAAAGTCATTAGCCACAACGGTGCTGAGGAGATAAACGCGTTTTTTCGTGCTCACGAGGGGATTTTCTTGGATTGGACCTCAGAAGACCTGTTTGGCATGGCCATCGAGTTTCAGACCACGGAAGAGTTAAAGAATCACTTCGAATCATTACTTAAGGGTCAAAGCGGATTTTCGCTATTGGTATTGACCGACATGGAAGGGAAGATTTTAGAATTATCTGCAGGAGCAGGTCTGAGTGGCAAAAATGCGGACACGTTAAAGGGCCGATCGGCTAAAGGGGTCCGCTTACTTGCGAATATGCCTACTCGTTGCGTCACACTGGTGGACACTGATTTCATGAAGCAACTCGGCGAGTTGTCTCCACGCACCGCCCTTTTTAGTTTCAAATGTCACGACTCCGGTAAAACCCCAAATGGATTTTTACTGGCTTATTTGGATTGGCGCGTCCTTCAGGAGCGTGCGGAGGGTATATTTAACACAATGAAGACTAATAGACTTGATAACGCCAAAGTGGCTATTATGGATGTTGCCTCTAAAACGATGCTCAGCCACTCAGATAAAGCGATGGTGGGCAGTCCTTTGAGAACGGACCCTTCCTTCAGTTCCTGGCTCAACGCATCCAAGGGTGGAGAGGTCAAGAAGTTCGATTTTGACCAGGGTACCGAATATGTGATTTTCTACCCCGTTCACATGGCTGAGAGATTGCTCGAAGGGGATGATACCGCCCAAGAGAATTCTAACCTTCGTCTCGCCGTGTTTGTTCCGGAAAATGATATCTTGGCAAAAGTTCAGAGAATCCTCTGGACCTCGGTCGTAATCGCGGGCGGAGGCGCTATAGCCATTTTAGTACTTGGTTTCTTCATAAGCCTTTCCATCACTAAACCTGTAGTGAGAGGGGTGGATTTTGCCACAAAGATGTCAGAGGGGGATTTTACTCATACGCTCGATATTGACCAAAAGGATGAAATTGGGACCTTGGCTCGTGCTTTGAACGAAATGGTCTCGAGCCTGGGCCAGATGTTTAAGACTATCCACTCAAGTAGCTCAACCTTGGCGGATTCTGCTACCGAGCTGTCCAAAATTTCTGAAAAGATGTCCGCGGGCGCGGAACAGACTTCGGATAAGTCAAACGCTGTGGCCGCAGCAAGCGACCAGATGAGCACCAACATGACATCCGTAGCCGCTACCGCGGAACAGGCAGCCGCCAACGTAGCTGTGGCAGCCACTGCGTCTGAACAGATGAGTTCGACTATTAATGAGATTGCCCAGAATACGGAGAAAGCAGCCACTATCACCGCTGAAGCCGTCTCACAGGCAAAGAGTGCCTCTGAAAAAGTTGATAAACTTGGAAAGGCAGCTCAAGAGATCGGAAAGGTAACCGAGACTATTACCGAGGTGTCCGAACAGACCAACCTTTTGGCGTTAAATGCCACTATTGAAGCGGCTCGAGCCGGTGAGGCCGGGAAGGGTTTTGCCGTGGTAGCCAGTGAGATTAAGGAGTTGGCCAAACAGACCGCAAGCGCAACACAGGAGATAAAAAGCAAAATCGAGGGAATTCAGCTTTCTACCACCGATACGGTTACACAGATCGAGGAGATTTCCAAGGTCATCAACCAAGTCAACGAGATTGTAACCGTAATTGCGACGGCCGTGGAGGAGCAATCGGTAACTACAAAAGAAATTGCCAGTAACGTCATCCAGGCCTCAAAAGGGATTAAAGAGGTTTCTCAAAACGTGGTCCAGAGTTCCAATGTCGCTCAGGAGATTGCCAAAGATATAGCGGATGCCAATAACTCTGTCGCCGACATCTCTCAGATGTCAGCAGAAGTAAATCAAAGTGCGCAGAAACTCCATGATCTCGCCGAGGAGTTGAAGACTTTGGTTGGAGAATTCAAAGTGTGAAGCAGGTGCGTGCCGGCTGAACCGTACCCGAGCATTGGAGGTGACGACCGATGGTAGAGAAGGCAGAAGTCAGGGCGGGTTATAAGACGATGGAACTGGTCACCTTTCACGTTGGAGAAGCGCTTTGTGGAATGGATATTCTCCAGGTCAAGGAGATCAATAAACAACTGGAGATTACCCCCGTACCACAGGCGCCAACATATGTGTTGGGAGTCTTAAACCTAAGAGGGAAAATTGCCACCGTTATTGATCTTGCAAGAAAGATGGGGCTATCGGCGACCGACTTAACCAAAGAGTGCCGCAATATCATGGTAAGTTCAGAAAACGAAGACATAGGACTCCTGGTAGACCGTATCGGTGATGCGTTGCTGGCCGAACGCGATGAAATCGAACCGCCACCGGCCAATATTGGAGGAGTTCAGGGACGATTTTTCGAGGGGGTATTTAAGGCTAAAAACAGGCTGATTGGTATTCTCAAACTTGAAGAGGTGCTCAGTAATAATGAATGATATGTAGTTATGCACATTGGATTATTAGCACACACCGGAACGTATCTAAAGGACGTGAATAACATAGCCATACCATCTCTGGACGCTTCCCTGGATAGCATACCGAACGAACCTATCACATAACCTGAGAACGCAATGCCAAATAATGAACCTATCAGAGTATTGGTGGTCGACGACAGCGTAGTCTATCGAAAGTTGATTAGCGATATTCTCACTGAATTACCTGACGTCGAGGTAGTGGGAACGGCCTCCAACGGAAAAATAGCGCTGTCCAAGATCGCCCATCGCAACCCAGACGTCTTGACCCTGGATATCGAGATGCCTGAGATGGATGGTCTGGAACTGCTGGAGAGAATGAAGACGGCCGAGTCTGATGTGGGAACTATCATCCTTAGCGCCTTTTCCCGGAAGGACGCACAGATAACCTTAAAGGCACTGGAACTCGGGGCATTTGACTTTATTCTCAAACCCGAGAAGAGTTCCAGACGAGAAAACGAGGAGGCGGTTAGGGACGCCCTTATCCCAAAACTGAGGGCATTTGCCGCGCAGAAAGCGATGAGGAGGGGCTCGACACGGGAATGGTCTCCGTCATTGGCCGCAGCGGCTGATCAGAAGTGTATCGGGGTGCGGGGAGACGCCACCCAACATAAGAGGCCAGCTACTCGCCGGGAAAGTGTGAAGTCAGAAATCGTCGTTATTGGTGTTTCAACAGGAGGACCCAATGCCTTGGCTCTATTGATATCGCAACTTCCATCTGACCTGGGCGTACCTATACTGATTGTACAGCACATGCCTTCTATATTCACTAAAAGTCTGGCGAATAGACTTAATTCAAAGTGCGATATGAAGGTTATGGAGGCGGTGGACGGGCAGCCGATTAGTCCGAATGTTGCTCTCATTGCTCCAGGAGGTAAACAGATGAAGGTTGCGTCAGGCGACGGGAAGATTATCAGGGTCACCGATGACCCCCCCGAGAATAATTGCAAGCCCTCGGTTAATTACCTTTTCAGGTCAATAGCGCATCATTACGGAGAGCGGGCTACGGGTGTGATTATGACGGGTATGGGGTCGGATGGCACCTTGGGCCTAAGACTCATGAGACGCCAAGGAGCCATGGTGATAGCCCAGAATGCAGATAGTTGTGTTGTCTACGGGATGCCTAAAGAAGCGATTGAGGCCGGCATAGTCGATATAATTGTTCCGCTTGATCGAATCGCAATGGAAATCTGTCGTACCACTGGGTACACATTAAGAGCGGTTGAATAGTTCGCTGGCGTTAACGTAATGAACGGTGTGGCAGACAGATATGATAAGGATTACCCAGAATGAAATGAAGCTCATCGCTAAATACGTGGCCAGCTTATCAGGGATTTGCCTCGACCAGAGGAAGGCATATCTCGTGGAAAGCAGATGTGCCCCACTGTTGGAAGAACTCGGCTGTTCCTCCTATACTGAATTCTACAACAAAATCCGATCCGCGGATAGTAGCTTTCTTAATATAAAGCTGATAGACGCCATCACAACCAAAGAGACTCTTTTTTTCCGGGACACTGCTCCCTTTGAGCTTCTGAAGCACAAAATCATTCCCGACCTCATTGACAAAAAATCTGTTGCAAACCCAAGTGGCCCTATACCTATCCGCATCTGGTCCGCGGCTTGCTCTACAGGCCAGGAGGTGTATAGCATTGCTATCATATTGAAAGAACTCGTGAGTGACTTGAAACCGTATAGCATCAGACTATTGGGGACTGATATATCTGATGCAGCCGTTACCCAGGCTAGTTACGGGTACTACAACAGCACTCAAGTCGCACGAGGGATTTGCGAAGCAAAGTTGAGGAAATACTTTGAGCCCGACGGCAGAGGTTGGAGGATTAAAGATGAAATAAGAGGTATGGCCACTTTTAGAAGGCAGAATCTTATGGGACCTTTTGTCGATATAGGTAGATTCGACATCATCTTGTGTCGGAATGTAGCCATCTATCTTGCACCAGAAGATCGATGCACACTCTTTGACAAGATGGCTGACGTCCTGGCGGCGGGGGGCTATCTAATAATCGGCGCTTCTGAATCATTGCCGTCTGTAAAGTCCAAATTTGAGCTAAGAAACTATTTGAGAACGGTTTTCTATCAATTGAAGAGACAAAATTAGATGATCTCGTGCAGCCCCATGAACATTGAGGAGAGGTCACGATGGCCTGTCCCCTGTTTACCGCTTTACTCACGGCTGATGGGGTTATGTTCAGGAGCCGTGCAACGTCTGTACCGCTTGTTTTTCTATTTCCCAGATAAATTCTTCACAAAATATCCCCTTTCAGGCGAGAAATAGGGACATAGCGTCAAAAAAACATCGTCCATACGGGGTTGCCCGTAACTCCGATATTGAGCAAAAAAACAAAGGGAAAAGAATTGAAAAAACCTCGTTGATTCAGTATGATAAGTTCGACAAAAAACAAAAAATACTGTAACCAACGAGGTTAAAAGAAATGATACGACAAACCGTTCTT
>JBDRFJ010000100.1:0-2802 GCA_043818915.1 Pseudomonadota bacterium
CGAAGGCGGCTATGGCAAGGGGAATCATGAAGCGGCTTCTCATTTTCCGATCGGCCGTTTTCTGCATGACGGCCTCTTTAAGAAGAGGCGGAACATCCCTCTTGGGGTCCTGGTGCTTGACTTTGGCCAGTAAATCACTGATGAGGCTCATGGTTCTCCGTTTATTTCAGACTCATTCACGTTCCGGACTTTGAAATGAAATGACCGGTCCGATCTGTCTGTTCCCGGCATTGATTCGTTTTTTTTCACCATTTTCGTATTTTTTGCAGCTTCCTTCTTGAGTTCCCGGTAGATTTTCCATGAATAGTCGACCCGTTTACTCCGACCGGTTGCATTATAACATCCGACGGCCTCCCATGTATACCCGCATCTGTCGATGCACGCTCTTAGAATTCGCGCTCCCGTCATAACATTGTAACAGGGATCGGATAAAAGATATTCCCGGTTCAGATGCAAGACATTCAGCCATGCCTCGTTGATCTGCATCAGACCGAAATCAGCCGAACCGTTTTTATTGATGTTGACGGCTTTCGGATTCAGTCCCGATTCCACGCGTGCGATGGATTGAAGAAGCTGCGGGTTGATTTTATACTGCGCTCCCGCTTCTTCAAAGCAGAAAGCCTGCGCACTGACAGGCAACAGGAAAGAGACGCAGGCTGCGAGTATCGCCCCGAGCGCCGCAAGATAAAATCTCTTCAGAAGCCGCCTGTTGTTCAAAGGGTATAACCATCCTTCAATCACGGAGATTCCCAGTTTCTTCCGAAACGATTGTATTGAATGAAAATGAACAGCCGTTGTCGCCGTTTGACGAAGCCTGTTTCACAGAGGTCGTCAAAATATTGAAGAGATTATAATTGCAATATATTTAATTTTCAAGTAGTTGTTTAAGCAAAAGGTGATAATTTATTGACGATGGATGAAATCATGTCCACCATACTCCTTGTTGAAGATGATGTTGCCCTGAGGAAACAGATCCGTTTCTCCCTGGAGAGCAGTTACGGCATCCTGGAAGCGGGTAACCGTAAGGAATCCATCGAGCGCCTGAAAAGCGACGCAATCGACATTGTCATCCTTGATCTGGGCCTGCCCCCGCATGAAGACATCCCGGAAGAAGGGTTGTCTCTCCTTGATCATATCCTCCATCAATACGCTTGCAAGGTCATTATCCTCACGGGGCAGAAAACGGAGGGCATCGCCTTGGAAGCGATCAGAGCAGGCGCATTTGATTATCTCCTGAAACCTGTCAGCATGGAAAATATTCTTTTTTCCATTGAAAGGGCCATGCTGTTCAGGAGCGTCGAGGCAGAACTCCACAAACAGGGCATAAAAAAGATAACCATCGATATGGAAGTGGGAAAAGGACTGCAGATCATTCGTGATGGAGCGGATAAACACGTCATCCTGAAAGTACTGAAGGATACGGACTTCAATATCACCCAATCGGCAAAGATCCTGGGTGTTAAAAGGGAAAGCCTTTACTATTTTCTCAAAAAGTTCGGATTGAAAAGAGATCATGACGATTGAACTGATCTATTCCTTTTTCATTCTGACCGGTTTCGTCATCATCGGTGTTCTGATTTACCTCCGTCGTCTGACGAAAAGCGCCATCCGGACGATTCTTGAAATAATCGACCTGAACGCGAAACTGGAATACGACCTGCACCAGTTTCTACCGCAATTGATGCCGCTATTGAAAAAATTAAAAATCGACGGCCTTTCCTATACCGTCCATTACCTGGACACAACCATTCAAGGCACAAAATCAGCTTCCGTCAAGTTGCTTGAAAAAACCATTCACAGAGAGGACTACCGGATCACGCTCGGGATTATCCCGCGTCACGCCAGGGGCGAGCAGCATTTTGTCAACATGATTGTTCTCGAAATCCTGTCCATCCTTGTGGAAATGAATATCCTCATCAAGACAAAAGCCATCGACGAGGCTTTTTACAGGTTCTCCAGGCTCCAGACCTTTCTTCTGCACGATATCAAAAACCTCGCGCAGTTCATCGGAAGCCTGTCCTACAATACAAACCATCTGGAAACCCCTGACAAGAAAGACCGCTTCATCGGCTATTTGAAGGAAACCCTGCCGGTCATCTCACGAAGCAGCGCAAAAATTATCAGCCTGCTGGAAATACAGAAGGATAGGGATGTTGAGAAATCTCCGCGGAATATGATCGACCTGAAATCCCTCCTGGAAAGTCTCGCCATCCATTACAAATTGCAATACACCATTGAAGGAAGTGCTTCGATCACGGCGGAGGAATACATGGTCATCTCCATTTTTGATAACTTCCTTAAAAATATTTATGACAAATCACAACAGGCGCCTGGCGTCGCCTGCCATTTCAGCATTGATGATCGCGGAACTGACATAAGCGTCGTCATTTCCGATACGGGAGGTTTCACGGGAGACAGGAACAGGCTTTTTGAACCTTTCTATTCGACGAAAAAGGGAGGACTGGGCATCGGTCTTTACCAGGCCAGAAACATCGCCCACGCCATGAAGGGTGAGATCCACATTTTACCTGAAACATCGGGTACAGCATTTGAAATTATCCTGCCAGCGAAGGTAACAATGTAAAATTCTTTTACTCTTGATTCATATTTTTTTTATTTTTATAATTCCGTGCAATTTACGGTAAGGCGGATGATGAATCAAATCATCACTGATTTAAAATTACAGGAGGCCATCATGACAAAATTGTGTAAAGTAAGAAATCAGAAAGGTTTCACACTTGTGGAACTGGCTATCGTGCTGGTGATCATCGGGATCATCCTCGCAGGAATCATCAAGGGACA
>JBDRFJ010000101.1:0-2084 GCA_043818915.1 Pseudomonadota bacterium
CCGGATTGCAGTCATTCAAATCCAACATTAAGTGTGGGCCGTACCCATATGTCTGCTTCTTCATTTTTCATAAATCCTCCTGGAGATAGTCTCGACCTTGGGCCGATTGTAAAAGTTGCAAAGTGCATCGCCGTCTGTTTCACCAGCCGCCTCATATTGCGCGGAGACGCTATGCAACAGCCTCTTTCAGGGCTTTACCGGCCTGAAACTTTACCGCATGACGGGCCTTGATGGTTATTTTTTCACCAGTTGCGGGGTTTACTCCCTGACGGGCTTTCCGGTAAGTCTTTGAAAACGTCCCGAAACCGGTGAGTGTAATTTTACCGTCCTTTTCTTTAATGGCTTTTCCTATACCGTCAAGAAGCGAGTTAAGGGCCTTACCCGCTTCGGCCTTTGAAATTCCGGCATCCTCTGCCATCTGCTCAATGAATTGCGTCTTTGTCATTATACTGTCCTCCTTATGTTGTACAAAATAAAGGGTTTCATCGAAGCCCAAAGGGCTTAAGAATATGGAGGGGAGATGTCGCACCCCCCCCATGGGGTCACAACGGCTATATTCGTTCAAAGTGTTTCCGCCGATCCCCTTTTCTTTTGACCTTATTCCGATTCCGGCATAACCTCATATTTGGTTACAGTAATAGTCTTATTGCCCTCGCCGTCTTCGCCAATAACACCGGATGCCTTCACAACTTCAAGGTCTAGTTTGAACAATTCTTTTCCAGCGGCGTTGGCGACGATAACATACTCCTCGTCCGAGCCGGCTATGACGGCGGCTGTCACATTGTCGTTATCATCGTGGGCAGTCGCATAAACTGTTCCGGTGACCGTAACCTCATCTGCCGCGAACACGTTCGTCGCGCACACTACAGAAAGCAGTATTAGGGCGCAGAGCCCTGAAATCAAAAACCTTTTGTTTCGTTTCATTGTTAATTACCTCCTTAATTGAATGGTTTTTCCCGTGGAGCATCCTTACCAATCCCCACCCGTTTTCAACTTATAACTTTTCACTGTAACAGTCTTGCGACCTTTGATTGCCTTTCTCACTACGCCGCCGGCCTCTATCTCATGTCTTATGAATTCAAGCAGTTCTTTCCCTTTTTCATCTTGTTCAATCACGTACTCCTGCTCATCTGAGGCCGAAATAGCAACGGCAAGCGCGTTCCCTTCCTCGTCCCAATCCACCGGGATCACAATGCCTCTAACCGTGGTCAGTTCATCACCTATTCCCTTTTTTTCCTTCACCTCCTTTTTAAACACCGTTGTTGTCATGGTCAGGCGTTACCGTTCTTTTTTCCTTACGCTTTGCCCACAGCAATCACCTTGCCCTGCATAGGCTTTCCCTTGGCCGTGTCGGGAATGATGATTCCCCCTGTGGTCTTATCTTCTTATTCGACCCTTTCGATGAGAATTCGGTCGTGTAAAGGTCTTATCCTCACTCCAGTACTCCATTGCTCCAACACTCCAATTGGGGCGACGCCTGTAAGTTCGGCTCGTATCTTGATTGCCAAATAGCAGTATCCGTGCCAGAGCTATAATTAATTGATATTTAAAAGTTTATTGGGATGGGTGCAAGTTGCCAACGGAACTATTGGTTCCGATACTTACAGGGGAATACGCCTTTTGCTGCCCACGAAAGGTTTTATGATTGTTCAATGGCTTGAAATAAAAGGAAATTTGCTATATCAGAATCCTGAATTCCGGTATTTTTGATAATTGGAACTCCAGGTTCTGTTTTTTTTCTGTTGAAAATTGTGAGCATTTGTAGAATAACACGGAGAGCTTTTTCGGCCTTGAAGTCATCGCTGTAGAATGATCTAACGTTCTACTCTGGGGGAATGGATGAAATTCGTTCTTGTTGCTTCTAAAAATCAATCGGCCTGTAATGCGATCCGGACCAGTATGCACTCTGAATATGGGATCGATGTGGTGTCCAGCAAGGATGGCTGTTTGGAGATGTTTCGGAAAAAGCGGTATGAATTCCTATTCATAGATGTAGAAGTTCTTCGTGAGTCAATGCTTGACAACAACTATAAGACGGCATTGCAACCGTTTTGGCATGCGTATCCGACAGCTCAAATCATTGT
>JBDRFJ010000102.1:0-4576 GCA_043818915.1 Pseudomonadota bacterium
TGAAGTTGCAAGGCGCATTGGCGTTTCTACATCTGCTATATTTAAAATGGTTAGCAGTGAAGTCATTTAATTCACAGTGAACATAGGGGGTCAGATCTTCATTCTTTACAAGAACCATATATTCCGATAACTGGTACGTAAAATTATCGGATAAGGGAACCGCGGTAATTTATTCTCATAGCTTGGCCAAATTCTTTACTTTCTGTTAAAAGGGATGGAAATAACGAGGGAATGTTTATTCTATCATCATTCAATCTGTCAAGAATGAAGACCCCCCTTGTTTTCACTGAGAACATGGAAATGATGAACGATTTTCCCTCGAACATTGAAAGCCCATCAACCTTTGTCATACCTGACAAGAATTTTCTCACACAGATTCTCACACGGAAAAGGGAAAGGACTCAGGCCATACCACCTAAGTCCTTGATTTTACTGGCGCGCCCAGCAAGATTCGAACTTGCGACCTACGGATTCGTAGTACTTTAAGGTGGGTTTTTAGATACCCTTGTATTGTCAATAACTTGCTGACTTTACAGGGGTTTTTTATTGGACAGGATTACCCTATTTTCTCACAAAAAGACGGGTTAGGAGGATTTTCTTTAGCCAGATATTCGCCAAGAATTATGGTTTTTCAGTATCTTGCGGATTGTCTTTTTCAGGTACTTCAAGGGGAGGTAAAATCCTTGCCATAATGGGAAAAAATCTTTGATTTGTAAATATTTCCACTAACCCTTTTCTAATGCGTATTCCGCCGGATTCCGCCACCCTATTCCGATCCAAAGCGCCACCCCATTCCGAAGCATTCCGCCACCCTTGATAGGGGTAATTTGAGCGACGCTGGATAATTGAAGTTCCAGCCGGTAGCCTTCTGCAAAAACTACAGGAGGTAAAAATGGCTGGTAGGAGATTATCCATGCGAAAGATCAAGGAAGTTCTTAGACTCAAGTGGCAAAATGGCTGCCGCAATAAACAAATCGCAACAAGCTGCAATACAGCCCGGAGCACAGTAAGGGAGTATCTGAGGCGTGCTCAGGAGGCGGGTCTTTCATGGCCTCTGGATCCTAATCTTGATGACACGGCGCTTGAGAATTTGCTTTTTCCTGTTAGAGAGGCAGGGACCAGCTCTGAACGGCAGATGCCCTCAATGGAGTATCTGTTCCGGGAACTGAAGAGAAAGGGAGTGACTCTTCAGCTTTTGTGGTACGAGCACAAACAAGCAAACCCGGAAGGGTATCAGTACAGCCAGTTTTGCAATCTTTATCGGCAGTGGGTCAAAAAACTGGACGTAACCCTCAGACAGGAGCACCGAGCCGGAGAGAAACTCTTCATCGATTATGCCGGCCAGACGGTCTCTATAGTGGACCGCAAAACCGGCGAGATCACCGAAGCACAGATCTTCGTGGCCGCCTTAGGTGCCAGTAATTACACCTTTGCGGAAGCTTCCTTGTCTCAGGATTTACCCTCCTGGATCAAATCCCATGTCCATGCTTTTGAGTTCTTCGGTGGTGTTACCGAAATCCTGGTCCCGGATAATCTCAAATCGGGTGTGACCAATCCTTGTAGATACGAGCCCGATATCAACCCGACTTATCAGGATCTGGCTGAACATTACGATACAACAGTCATTCCGGCACGAGTAAAAAAGCCAAGAGATAAGGCCAAGGTTGAATCGGCAGTCCTTGTCTCTGAGCGATGGATACTGGCAGCCCTGAGAAATCACACCTTTTTCAGCTTGGCAGAGCTCAATCACCTCATCGCCCAAAAACTAGAAAATCTCAACAATCGTAAATTCCAGAAGCTTGAAACCACTCGCAGGAGATTGTTTGAAACCATAGACAAGCCCGCACTCAAACCCCTTCCGTCACGTCCCTATGAGTATGCCGAATGGAAAAAGGCCACGGTCAATATTGATTATCATATCGAGATTTACCGCCACTATTACAGCGTACCCTATCAACTCGCAAGGGAGCAGGTTGATGTGCGTATTACGGCCACTACGGTTGAAGTCCTATTCAAGAATCAACGGGTAGCAAGCCATCAAAGAAGTTATATCCCATGGAAATCTACCACTCTGCCAGAACATATGCCCAAGTCTCATCAAAAATATCTTGAGTGGACGCCTTCGCGGATTATCAAATGGGCGGGGAAAAATGGCCCAAATACGCAAAAGCTTGTAACCCATATCCTGGATAGTAGACCTCATCCGGAACAAGGATTTAGATCATGTCTGGGTATCATGAGCTTGGCAAAAAATTACTCCCCGGAACGATTGGAGAATGCCTGCAGCCGTGCCCTCATTATCAAAGGTTTTTCCTATAAGAGTGTAAAATCCATCCTCAAAAATGGGCTCGATCAGCAACCGCTTCTATTTGATCAAACTGAGAACACACCCCCCCTTACTCACGATAACATCCGGGGGAAACACTATTACGAATCAAAGGAGGTATATGATGCTTAATGAACAGACCCTGGAAAAGCTCTATGCAATGAAACTCAACGGCATGGCGGAAGCCTTCAAGGAGCAGATACAACAGCCCAATATCAGTGAGCTTTGCTTCGAGGAGCGTTTCGGTCTCCTTGTGGACCGTCAGTGGACCTGGAGGGAGGACAGCCGCATGAAGCGCCTGCTCGGTAATGCCAAGCTCAAAATCAATGGCTGTGTCGAGGACATCGATTTCAAGACCCCCAGGGGCATCGACAAGTCAGTGATCCTTCGCCTTGCCAACTGTGATTGGATAAGAAGTGCTCAGAACGTTATCATCACAGGCGCTACGGGGGTCGGAAAAACGTATCTCACCTGCGCCCTGGCCAACAAGGCTTGTCGTATGGGTTTTTCAGCATTCTATATCAGGATACCCAGACTCTTCCAGGAACTTACCATTGCCAGAGGAGACGGCTCCTATCCCAAGATCATGAAGAAACTGGCCAAAGCCAAAGTCCTCATCATCGATGACCTCGGCCTTGCTCCCATGACGGCCCCGGAACGTCGGGATCTTTTAGAGGTCATAGAGGACAGGCACGGTCTTTGCTCTACCATCGTTGCCACACAGTTGCCCATCGAAAGTTGGCATGACAATATACGGGATCCAACCATCGCTGATGCGATCCTTGACCGCCTCATACACAATGCACACAAAATCAACCTCAAAGGAGAATCCATGAGAAAATTACGCTCTAAATCACCCAAAGCCGGAAAGGAAGAAAATGATATCGAAAAACCGGATTGAAGCGGCTAAATGTGCAGACCTGCCAGGGGTTCTTCAGGGTATGGGAATCGAGCTGGTCCCCAATGGGAAGGGTTATCACTTCAAAGAGCATGACAGTCTGAAACTGTTTCAGCAAGATGGCCTATGGCTATACAAATGGTGGTCACGCGGTGGGGAAGTCGGAGACGGCATGCAATACCTTCAACGTCATTATGGCATGAGCTTTCCTGAAGCAGTGGAGATGTTATCAGGAACAATGACTTCTCAAAACAGATCGTCTCAGCATGTAAACCGGCAAAATCCAAATTGCCCTGAATCAAAAAAGAAACCGCAAACATGGAAATCAAAAAGATGGCAGACTGCCTCTGAAAGGTTAATCCGAGTAGGCCAGCGTTTTCTTTTGGGGCCTAATGGAAAGGGAAGGCTTTATTACCTTATCCATCACCGAGGTCTCCGCCTTGACACTATCCGGCAACGTCGTTTGGGATGGCTGCAGGCAAAGGCACACATACCCTCAAAACTCCTCATTCCCTGCTATAATAGCCAGGGTAGTCTTATCAGAATCAGATTCCGTATGGATGACCCTGCTCCAGGACATGAGCGGTACAGGATCAGCAAGGGGAGCAATCCTGACTCCCCTTATCCCATTGGTGTATCTTCCGGTAAGCCACTCATGATCTTGGAATCAGAGTTAGATGCGATCCTGATTGCTCAAGAGGCAGGAGAACATATAGGAGCTTTGGGTATGGGGACTACCGGAATGAAGTATAGCCCAGCTATGACCCGCTATCTCTCTTATAACTTTCCGATTATTCTCATTAGCCTGGACAATGATCAAAGCGGTAAGGAAAAAACAACCGCACTGATCAGTGCGCTTCACAATGCCATTGATTGGCCTGTTCCTGAAAAATATGGGAAGGATCCAGGTGAGGCGTGCAGGAGGATTGCCCTGAAACAATGGGTCGAAGACGGGTTGAAGGAATCGTCTTATTGTGGATAGAAAGATAAAAAATAAAGCGCGTCATAGTCTGTTTTGTATCGATACTGGACATAAACTCATTGACTAAAAGGAGGAACTCTGACAAACATAAAATAACCAGCGTCGCTACGCTCCGACAGGGGTGGCGCAATGCCTCGGAACAGAGTGGCGGAATGCATAGGAATCAAGTGGCGATTTCATCGGAATAGGCAAGTACTGTTATTGCAATATTGTTGGCCCCGATAGTGGCATTACGGATAAGCGTTTTGTTAGATCAAAGAAAAGAAGGATATAAAAGAAAATTAGAAATTTTCAGGGATCTCATGGCCACGCGAGGAACAGGTTTATCACCTAAATATGTTGAAGCCCTTAATAAAATTGATATTGAGTT
>JBDRFJ010000103.1:0-4552 GCA_043818915.1 Pseudomonadota bacterium
AATGGGCACGCGGAATGGAGATATAGGATCGATAAATAAATAAGTCGCCCGCTGTATTTGGGAAAACATTATATTTTGCTTGCAACGTCATAAGCCTCTCGGACAGCCTCAAGTATTTTCCGAGGTTTCACACAATCTCCAGGATAGATTATTTTCTACTCTCCCGAGCCCACAGCTAACCTTCTAGACCTGATATAGGGCATGATATTTATAATTAATAATACTGCCGCTAAAGATAATGCAACCATGCAGATAGGTTTATTAAAAAATGAGGTAAAACTTCCATGTGAAATGATCAACGCTTGCCGCAATGACTTTTCCATTAATGGTCCCAGGATAAAGCCCATGATCAAGGGGGTGGGCTCATACTCAAATTTATTCATGATATAGCCTATGACACCAAAGATACACATAAAATAAATAGATGACATAGAAAAATCCAAACTAAAAGAACCAATAAGACAAAATAACAAAATCAATGGAAACAGAAAAGTATAAGGTATCCGAACAATTCTTACCCACATGTTTATCAAGGGTAAATTCAATACCAGAAGCATTATATTACCTATATACATACTTGCAATAACTCCCCAAAACAGATCCGGTTGTTTCGATATTAATAAAGGCCCCGGGACAATTCCATGGGTGACAAAAGCGCCAAATAAAATTGCAATGGCAGGAGTTACCGGAATCCCTAAGGTAAAAAGCGGGATGAAGGCCGCTTGGACAGCTGCATTGTTTGCCGTTTCAGGACCGGCGACTCCTTCTATCACACCTGTTCCAAATTTTTCAGGATATTTTGAAATCCTTTTTTCAACTGCGTAGGAAATAAAAGAAGCTATAACTGGTCCGGCCCCAGGTATCAAGCCGCAAAAAAAACCGACCGCACTTCCTCTAAGAATGGCCCCGAAAGAAACTGCCCAGTCTTTCAATGTAGGAAGAATATTGTGTATCGTTTTATCATAGACTTCGATCTGCAAAGTCTTTTCCAAATTCAATAAAACTTCCGAAATTCCAAAAAGGCCCATTGCCATCGGGACTATTGGGATTCCATCCTGGAGTTCGATGATCCCAAAAGTCAAACGAGGGGTACCCGAAATCATATCCAATCCTGACGAAGATATGATCAACCCCAACGAGGCCATCATTAAACTTTTTAGTACAGGTCCCCTGGATACATAAGTGATGACTGTCAGCCCAGCGAACATGATAGAAAATATTTCATGCGGGCCAAATTTCAAAGCAAAATCAGCAAGGGGGGGGGCTATGAGCATCAAGCCAATTATGCCAATAGTACCTCCGATCAAAGATCCAAAGGCGGCGATCCCCAACGCAGGACCTGCCCGTCCTGCCTGGGCCATCGCATAACCTTCAAGACATGTAATTACACTGGCAGCTTCTCCCGGAATATTCACCAATATCGATGTTGTGGATCCACCATACATGGCGCCGTAATATATCCCGCATAGCAAAATAATAGAGGATAAACCTGAAAGATCAAAGGTGAGAGGAATGAGGAGAGCTATAGCAGCACTGGGTCCAAATCCTGGCAAAACTCCTGTAAAAGTGCCAAATACGACTCCGATAAAGCATAACAAGAGATTGTTAAATTGAAAAGCGATTCCAAATCCATTGGCGATATTATTTAAAATGTCCATGGTTTTCTATACCCCAAGGATACCAGAGGGGAATTGGATTTTCAGCCAATACTGGAAAACGAAATAAAAAACAATCGTCACCGCTCCCCCGGTACCCAATACGACCGACCATCTTTGGGGTTCAACGAATCGAAGAAAGAGTGCGGTGAATAGAAAAGTTGATATGGGAAAACCCAAGATACCTAACAACAGCGGATAAGAAAAGAGAACAACGACTGTAAAAATAATGTTTTTCCAGTTGATGCCAGTGTCCGGAGTCTTTATTGTCTTGATGGCTATCTTTCTTTGCGCAATTGCCTTAGTAAAATTTTTAATGGATAAAAGACTAAGAATTATTCCTAAATAGAAAGGGAAAAAGCCTCCACCAGGGTTATGTATGGAGCCTATCGATAATTTATAAGAAAAAAAACAAATAAAAACCGAAAATAGAAGCAAAAACATACTACTGATTTGTTCCTTTTTATTATGATCCATTTTCAATACCCATTCTAATCTATAACTATTGAGTTCCATAATATCCTGGACAAACTTATAAAAACTTTACTGTCCACAGCTTGGCAGCCATTACCATCAACAAATGTCAAAAAGCTTCGTTCTCCTGCCAGCGTATAGTCGGATCAAAAGATACGCATATCCGACAATACGCCGAGAACTGCAAGTACTTGATCAACTGCCGCGACATCACTGTATGTCGGTCAAACACTTCCTATGCTGATCATCAGAGGTTTCTCCACGGAATCGATCGGCATCAAAAACTCAAAACTCCCATCCCCGCCTCTGGAAGAACCAACCCGATATCTCATCATTCCTGATATAAACCGACCAATTTGCAAAGATCCTTAATCTTTGCATCATAGGCCTTTGCCATTTCAGCAGTCTGCTTATTATTTAAATACAGAGTTGTAAAGCCAGCAGTTTGCATAAATTTTTGAAATTTATCGGATTGATAACCTATACCGACAGCATCACTTAACATCTTAAGACGGTTTTCAGGAATGCCCTTGGGGGCGAAAAGACCGCCAGGATTGTCTAATTGGAAATCTAGCCCCTGTTCTTTAACAGTAGGAATATCAGGAAAAGCAGCCAGCCTTTTGTCAGAGTATACGCCAAGCACCCTCACTTTTCCCGCTTTCACATGTTCAGTGATTCCTCCGATAGATAAAGACATCGCACTAACATGTCCACCGAGCATTGCTGTCAATGCTGCTGATTCACCCCCCGTGGGCACATGGGTAAATGTTACCTTTGCTCCCCTTTCAATCGCCGCCGCTGGTAAATGCCCACTTGCACCCGTTCCGGAATTTGCGATTGTAACCACCTGTGGGTTCTTTTGTGCAAAATCAAACATATCTTTGAGATTCTTAAAAGGAGAGGTACTGGGGACGGCTATGCAACCATCAGCATTAACAAAATTTGCAATAAAATCAAACGTACTAATTTTTGCTCCTCCTGTCTTTACGTATTGTTGAGTGAAAAAAGAAGTTGCGTATGTTCCGACAGTATACCCATCAGGCTTCTCCTTCGAAACCGCTAAGTATCCTATTGTCCCCCCTCCGCCTACTTTATACTGAATAACGATCGAAGTTTTTAAAATCTTTTCCATTTCAGGGGCGAGTATGCGCGCCATCTGATCCGCAGCTCCTCCAGGTGCCATGGATATAATCCAATTGATTGGCTTATTCGGATAGTCATCGGCTTTTACCACATTTCCGACGCTAAAAAACACGAATAAACTTACTAAAATCATGATAAAAACCTTCCCATAATGAACTACTCTCTTTGCTTTTTTCATTTTTCCCTCCTTATCTTTATATTAAGAGGTTGCTTACAATGGGAGGAAATTCTCCTCTCGTCCCATGAAGCCACCCCGCCCTCCGGCGGGGGAGCTTCACTGTATATTTTTTGTAGGTCTATCCTGTTTATGATCGGAGATTGTCGCATCGGTCGTGCGCACCTATCGGTAATTTTCTGCAACCACTGGATTTCGCAAGGTGCCCAACCGTTCAACGATACACTCCATGACATCTCCAGGCAACAAATAGGGATCCTTCGCTCCTACGGCGGCGCCGGCCGGCGTGCCTGTAGCAATGATGTCACCGGGTTCCAATGTTACCCAAGACCATCGTTCCATCATGGCGGGGATGCCGAAGATCATATTGGCCGTATTCGAATTCTGGCGCAATTGCCCATTCACCTTTAATTGGATGGTGAGATTCATCGGGTCGGGAACTTCATCTTTCAATACAAGCCAAGGCCCCATGGGACATAACGTATCCATGTTCTTTCCCAGCAGATGATTGCCATATTTGCTTTCTGCAAATTGAATGTCGCGGGCACTCACGTCGTTGATGATGGTGTAGCCGGCGATATATTCATAAGCCTTTTCCTTTGGAATATACCGTCCGCGTTTGCCAATGACGACAGCGAGCTCCGATTCATAGGTCAACTGTTGTGTAACATGGGCGATTTCAACAGGGTCGTCGGGTCCGATGATCACGGACGATACCTTGACAAATCCGCCCGGGAAGGGTCGCAGTTCCGAGGAGCCCCCTGTGGCTGTCGCAGCCTCCTTGACGTGATCGGCGTAATTCTTGCCGGCTGCCAGAATCTTACCCGGGTGGGCGATAGGAGCAAGTATCTTTACATCGGCCAGGGCATAGATCAGCTTTTCCCCCGATATTCCTTTGGCATCCTTATTTTTTAGATTCTTCACAAATTCGACTGTGCGTTTGGCGGCATCGATCGCTTTCTCCCCTCCCTGAAGAAAACCGATCATATCTCCCGGGATGCGTCCATCTGCCAATTCATAGGCCCGCACCTCGCCCTCGACTTCTCGAAGATACCGAGCGTAGGCGTAATGCAAATCAATGATCTCATCATCGACCGCTGCACCG
>JBDRFJ010000104.1:0-15338 GCA_043818915.1 Pseudomonadota bacterium
AACCGGAGGCGTAAAGCAGCGTGCCGGTTAGCCCGCGAACAGAAGATTTCGTAAATTTTCAGCGCTACCCTCTTGATGTTTTACGGACTTGTTGTGTGGCAGCAATAGCCGTCGCCTTTCATTTTTCTTTGATCACTCCGGCGCATTACGGAAGGCTATCTGCTACAGAAGCACTTTCCTCCCAAAGGCTTCAAATACAAGTCCTCAGGGCGACTGACTGGGCCAGATCATTGAATGCGGTATGAAACATGCTACTACCTGACAGCTTATTTCCCGCTCATCCAGCCTACGGCTGCCTTCCTGAAATGAAGCAACCGACGATTTTGATGGTCATCAAACCTTTTAGACGGTATTTGATGTAGAAGTATCCTGTCTATTTGACATGTCAGAACAATTATGGTTAGAAAATAGGCAAAGATCCCAATAGCATGTTTATTAAAGCATCATTTAACCCCGTCAGGTGATGTATGGTGGCAATAATCTAAGACCCCGCATCTCAGAAAGAGAACGGGTTTTTATTAGGAAACGAAAATGGTTACAAAATCTATCCCGACACAGATAATCGACGAGTTCATAGACGAGCTGTCAAAGAATAGGTCCATTGGCAGCCAGCAGCTCGATTCTCTTAAGAGTCTATTGAACTCCGAGAATTGTAAGAAAGAAGACATCGTTAAACTCCTCAAAGAGGATGAGAAGCATGAAAATCCTCGAACTTGAGATAGATAACGTCCGGGGCATTAGGGATAAGCTCAGTCTTGCCCCCAACGGTGAAAACCTCGTGATTCATGGCCCGAATGGAACCGGGAAAAGCGCCGTTGTTGACGCAATTGAGTTCCTCTTCACAGAAGATATTTCACGTCTTGCCGGCCGGGGAACAAGAGGCATGAGCCTGAAAGAGCATGGCCCCCATATTGACATGGAAGCCAAAGATGCGGTGGTCAAGGCAAAGATAAGAATAGATGGAATCCAAGACCTTATCCTCCTGGAAAGGAAGATGTCGAGCCCTAAGGACCTCATATGCTCGGGCATTGAAGAAGACAAGATACACGATGTCCTTGAGATTGCTCGGAAAGGCCAGCATGTTTTATCACGTTCAGAGATCCTAAAGTACATCGCAGCCGAGGCTGGCAAGAGGTCTGAAGAGATACAGGCGATCCTAAACCTGGACCGGGTAGAGGAATTGAGAAAGTCCTTTGTCACCATCAAACGGGAGGCGGACCGGGCAGTCCAGACTGACAAGACAAACTATGAAACCTCAATGGTCAGCATAGTGACGACCACTGGGATAGAAAAGTTTTCAGAAGAAAAACTCTTGGGAAAGGTAAACCTGTGCCGGGCAGTCCTCAAGGGGGGAGCGATAGAGAAACTTGACTCAGAAAAGCTGAAGGAAGCGATAAGCCCTCTGACGAAAGATGAAAAAGACAGGGTCAACCCTGAAACCCTGAAAAGAACTCTTGCCGCAGTAGAGAGGCTAATCCGGGAAAAAGGCGCGCAGATTTATGAAAAAGAGAAGGAACTCAGGCAGACCGTGAAAGGGTTGAAGGAAGACGAGAGGCTGAAAAGGGACCTGACAGGCAAGCGGCTCCTCGACCTGGGGATTTCCCTGATCGATGAATCCGGCTCATGCCCCCTCTGCATGACGAGGTGGGAACCAGGAAAGCTTGAGGCATTATTGCGGGAAAGGCTTCAGAAGGCAAAACAGGCTGAAGAAATAGAAAATAGAATCCGAAAGTTAGCAACTGAGATCGACACCGAGGTCACAACGCTCAAAAAGCATATTTCTGATTTGTCAGGATCGTCGGCGAAACTCAAGCAGGAAGATATCAAAAAAGACCTCGACCAATGGGCGCAGGAACTCACAAAATGGTCAGATAGCCTGAAGCATACCATAGACGATTATCCGACAGAGGACATCACAGATGAATTTAAGACCCTTAAGGCTAGCGAAAAGTGGGAGGAGCATGGTAAAAAACTCGAGGGAACAGCAGAAGGGCTTCAAAAGTTGACCCCTGAGCAGGAGGCTTGGGATACGCTTACAGCATTGAAGCCGATACTTGGTAGATATTTCGATGAAAAGAAAAAATATGAGAACTCGCTAACGTTCTCCGACAGGGCATCAACATTGTCCAAAATCTACACGGAAACAAAAGACAGGGTCCTGGAAAACCTTTACAAATCCGTGAATGAGGACTTTACCACTTACTACAAGTTCCTGCATGGAATAGACGAGGAGAAATTCTGTTCGGAACTGAAGCCGGAAGGTTCCCAGTTATCCTTCAAAGTGGACTTCTATGGCCGGGGCACCCATCACCCAAGGGCATTGCACAGTGAGGGACACCAGGATAGTATGGGCCTATGCCTTTACCTGGCACTGAACAAGAAGATATCCGAAGACAAAGTCAAACTGATCATCCTTGACGACGTGGTTATGTCCATCGACAATGATCACCGAAGAAGCATATGCAAACTCCTGCAACACCACTTTCCTGACTGCCAGTTCATAATCACCACGCACAATAAGACCTGGGCAAGGCAGCTGACTACCGATGGCGTGGTGAAGACGAAGAATATGATCGAATTTAAAGGATGGAGCGTGGATACTGGTCCAAAACGCGGAGATGACCCGGACGTATGGAATGCTATTCAGAAAAAATTGGATGCCAACGAAATAGCATCAGCCGCCCACCAATTGAGGGAACACGCCGAATTCTTCTATGAACGCGCTTGCGATGCCTTGAAAGCAGAAGTCTGCTATAAAGCGGACAGCAGATACGATCTTGGGGATTTCCTGAGGGGAGCAAAGGAGGCCTACAAGAAGAATCTTAGGTTGGCCAAGAACTCCGCAAACAGCTGGGGTAAAACAGATAATGTTAAAAAGTATGCAGAAATCGAGTCCCAAGTCAATGAAATAATACAGAGAACGCAAGTCGAGCATTGGGGGATCAACGAGAACGTCCACTTCTCAAAATGGGCCGACTTCTCCAAGGAGGACTTCTTGCCGATAGTCGAAGCTTTCCAGGATCTTGAGGGGATTTACAGGTGCTCCAAGTGCCAAGGCATAATTTGCCTTAGCCTTAAAGGCGAGACGCCTTCAAACGTCAAATGCCCGTGCGGAAATATCTCTTGGAACCTTGAACTGAAGAAATGACACGTCAAAGATTTTTTTATAGTAGTGAACGAATTTATTCTAATTTATGGCCGACAACGAATACCTTAATAACATCCTAACACGGCTCCAAGCCACGATATTCGCCTTCGTGGACGATGTCAGGAGAGGGACCCACATCTTCGAAGGCCGCCGTTCCGTGGAAGAGCAATTGTCCGGTGAATATCACGGGCGTTTTCTCATTGAATTAATCCAGAATGCTGATGACGCCTGCGGCCTGGATGGACAGATTCTCATCGTAATCAGGCAGACTCCATCTCCGAGGGTCGTTGTCTTCAATACCGGCAAAGGATTCACTTCCGGTAATTTTGAAAGTCTCTGCACTTTGGGACTCACGGATAAGAAACCCGAAGAGGCTATCGGGAATAAAGGCCTGGGTTTCAGGTCTGTATTGGAGGTCTGCGAATATCCCATCATATTTTCCAGCAACCCCAATCATCTAGAAGGCGTGCAGCCATGCTTTGACGGCTATTGTTTCTCTTTCGCGCCTGATAAGCTCAGGGATGCGCTGAACAAGGCAGCGGGATCGTTCGTATCAAGAGACGGGCTCCCTTCGATTGAAATTGCCGGAAGGAGCTTCCGATTATTGGAGACAGCAGAGCAGGAGTTCCTCAACTCACTGAAGGATTCCTTGAGAAACCCTGAAATCCTGAGACGTGTCGTAGATATGCTGCCCGCCTATGAGATGCCAATCCCCACCATGGCGGAGGACCCATTGCTTCCCTGGGCAAGCAAAAAGAATGCGGTGACAGGAGTGTCTCTGGTCATAAGACCTGGCGCTGAAGAGATATTTCAGGAGGCATTGGCAGAACTGGATGCTTACACCTTCCTGTTCCTCCGTAATGCCCGGTATATCTCCGTGTATCTTGAAAATTCCGACCAACCATACAAGCTGATAGAATTCAAAAGAAATATCCCACGCCCGGAAGACAAGGCTGTAATCAGAAAAGGCCATGTCAAGGTAACGTATTCCGACAAAGAAGCATGGGCAGCTATCTGCGGGAGAAAAGATACCAATGATGAGTCACAGGACTGGTGGTTTTACAGAAAACCGATAGGCCGGCCGGATTTTGAGACAGCTCTTAAAGACCTTCCGAAGCGCTGGCATGATCTCCGCCAGATAGATGTTGAGCTTGCGGTCCTAATCGCAACCGATAATGGTGCCGGAAGATTCGCCATCTACCTGCCCACCAAGGCAAAGACAGGCACCGGCGTCTGGGTGAACGCGCCCTTCTATGGAAAAATCGACCGGACAGGGATAGACTGGGGCCGGGATTGGAATGCATGCCTGCTCGGACATGCTGTCGCCTGTGTCGATGAGATGGTCAATCTTCTCCAGCAGTCAGCCGATGTGGAATCAGGTCAGGCTATCCTGAGCCTGTTGGGAATCATTGATCGCACCCAGAAACTTGCCGAGGTCCAGATATCCTCAGGTCTGATCCAGCGAATAGTAAAAGACGAAGCATGGGTGCTTTCCGAACCAAGCACTGCCGGAGAACATCGTTACCAAAAGCTTTCCGAAATCACCTCGCCAGAGGCCTTCTCGTGGAAGATCAAACCGGTTGAACCTATACCGGACATAACCTGCAGAGAAAAAATACCAATCACCTTCCCGCACCCCGAGCTGGCCGGAGATATTCTGAAGGATACAGCCGGGATTTTTGGTATTGCCACGAAAGCGCTGGAAGAAGAGGACCTGGTAATGCTTGCCGAGATAGCAGTCCAGAGAATCGATAAGAACAAACAGACCAGCGCATGGTGGAATGACCTGTACAGATGGCTCGGTCACCTGGACATACCATATGACGCAGTGGTGGGCAAAAGGCTTGTCTGGACCCAGGCGGGCATATTGAAGGTCCAGCAGGAGTCGAGAATCTTCTCACCACCGAGACGGCTTGTCGCTTCTGACGAAGAGAATAACCCCATGATTCGGAAGTTTCAGGAGGTTCTCACAAGTTCAATCCCTGCCGCGCTACAGGACAGGGTCGCATTCCTGCACCCTGATATCGATTTAGGCGACAAGCTCATCCGTTCCTTTCTGATTCGGGGTTATGGCAGCGAGACCATCGTCAGGGAATTCAGGACAGACCAGGTGGCAGAGTTCATTCTCAATAAAGTCTGCGGGGAGCTGTATCGCGAGAAGATGTCGAAGAAAAGGAAGAAAGACGCAGCCGAGATATTCGCATGGACTTTTATCCTTTGGAGACAGATGCGGGGCGAAGGACTTTTTGTAGATTGGAGTCAGCTACTCCTACCGACCACATTAGGATGGCATCCAGCCAACGAGACTTATGCAGGGAAGCACTGGACCGGTGAGGAAGGTGCCGACCTTGAGAAGGTCTTCCAGAATGCGCAGCCTCCCAAACCCTTTGTGGTGCATTCCAATAATCTTATCCAAATGTCGCCACAGATTTACCAGGACCTCATCAGGGAATATGACCTTAGAGAGGACCTGACAGAGTTTATTTTAGCTGCTCTGAAAGTCTGGACCGCGCCACGTCTTCTTGTCCAAAAGGGATCAAGAACAGGCGGGTTTCATCCTGAATTTTGCCCTACGGGATTTTACAATTCCTTGGACACATCAACCCTGCACGAGATCCCTGAAAAACATAAGCTCCCCATCGATAAAAGGATCTGGGAGAAATACTTGCAGAGAATAGAACACGATAGCGGGAATAGGCCTTTCCAGATGCCCGCAAAGTATCTTCTGAAGGAAGTCGCCTGCATTGAGGATATCAAGATTCCGGGGACAGATCCCGAAGCTCTGGCGCGATGTCTGGGCCGTGGATGGAATAAATATTACAGCAAATATGCCACAACGACTATCCAGCGTCATCCCCAGGACAGCGGCGAACGGCGACAGTGGAATGTTACCGGTTTCATTCTTGAACAGCTTACGAACCTCAAGTGGATTCCGATGAGGATCTGGGCAACGCGAGTGGAAGAAGGGCAGGAAAAAAGCGGAGAATTTAGTTCAAACGCAGCACCCCGGGAAGTCCTCAAAGTCAACAAAGACCTCCTTGAAACCGGCAGCGCTCTGATATATTCCCTCCTGCCACATATCGCGCCAAGTGTTGAACCGGAGATTCCGGAGGAGCTATGTCGGAACATTGGCCTGATGTCCTATTCGCCGCGGGAAAGAGATGTTGAGGAACCGTTCCACATAATGCAGCTTCTTTGCGATGCCCACAGCCATCTCCCAAGCGGGCGGGAGCATTTCCTGTTATCTTTGTGGCAGGATATGTTTGACGCAGCCGTATCCAGGGTCGCGCTTGGCAAATCGCTTGCAGGTAAACCCTCTGCCGCGCTCGGGTTCGAGGTCCAAAAGGACGGGGCAAGACGCTTGTGCTGGCTGAATCCTCCTAAAGAGGGAGAGACCTATATCGCATGGGTGAATGATAATGAGGATTCTCTATCGATGCTTCCTCTTGGGACATCTATTGTCTGTACCGGAAAACGAAAAACCAGGCTGGATGACCGTGTCGCACTCCTGAAACGAATCCTTGACAAGGTGGATGTGAGACGATTGTCCGAACTCAAGACAATCCCTGAGTTTGATGCAGTGGAGAGTTGGGAGACCCCACGCATTCTATCCGATACCTTCCCGTGGCTCATGCAACCAGCGCTTGCTGTATTGGCTTTTGGCAGGCAGACGTCTCAACCTATGTCCGTCTCCAATCCAAAGGGTGAATTCCCGCCGCTCGCATCACGTATCCAAAGTGCGCGCGTCCAGTATGTGCGTAATCTCAAGATAAGGCTCGAAGGAATGGATGTGGAACCGGAGACGCGCAGCATATCCTATTCTTCTTCAGATAATCTCTTGCTCCTGGACGTTGATGCAGACTTGCGCCTTCGCAACCTGGCAGCTCCTTTGACACTCTTGTTCGGCCGAGAGGATTACCAGAAACCTGCGGAACTCTGGCTGATGAAAGTGGAAGAATCCACCGAGGACAGCGACTTAAGACAAGACGTACCTCTTGAGATAGCCATTGATGAATTGGCTATAGAACAGACGAGTCTTCAGGAACTGTTCCAGGTCATAGGCGGAAGGACGCAGCAAATCATCCGGTCGGTTGCCCCAGCATTATTCGCGATCTCAAAGCGCG
This sequence comes from Pseudomonadota bacterium, assembly GCA_043818915.1. Classification (GTDB taxonomy): domain Bacteria; phylum Desulfobacterota; class Desulfobacteria; order Desulfobacterales. The sequence continues at coordinate 7,273 of JBDRFJ010000104.1, forward strand.
GGTCATCGCCGCTTCCGGCATACGAAATCAATAGCATCATAAGCAAGACTGCTGACAGCGGTAACCCTTATGACCAGGCGGAAAAGACGATGGCCGGCATCTTGACTAAATCAGGTGTGCCGGATGGCATGAAATCCTCGAATCTTCTGCGGCAAATCGCTGAACAGAAGAGGGATCCGGCTGAGATTGCGAGAACTGTCTATGGGCAGCTGGGGATAGAGCTTGGAGACTGGAATTCATCGGCCATCGATATCAGCGCGCGGAGCCAGATCGTCAGCAATTGGGAAGGGGCTGAAGCCTTTGATAAGAGGAAACAGGAGACAAGATGGTCCGCGTGCGGGTTCCTGCAGAGACATCTGCAAGGCTTGCGCAAGGCGGAATTCAGGGATAGGTGGGAATCTTATGATGCGCTGAAACCGTCCGATTCGATACACCAGACGTGGTCACCTACTTCGGTTCAGATTGAGCTGTCCATAATAGAATGGTTCAGGGCTCAGGCTGCGGACTTGGCCGGGAAGGTTGATATTCTTGACAAGAAACCCTCAGATGTTCTTGATTTGATAAGAAAAGAGTACATCGGTAAAGACCCGGATACTGTCCTCAACGAGAATATCAAAGCTTTGAACCTCCAATGGAAGCGGCTCCGTGTCGTGCTGGCCGTCCTCACTCTCAGAGGTTTGGATAGCGAAGCGATATTGTCGCAACTGCGAGCCATTGACTTGGAAGCTCCAGGCAAATGGGTGCTTCAAGATGAAAAGCTTCCCTCCTCGTTAAGTGTAGCAGCAGCCACAGAAGGAGAGCTTTTTGTTGTGCTCGCTGGTTGGATAGACACCCAGGCAGCTTCTGTTAAGAAGCTGTTTGAAGGCACAAAGGCAGATACGCTTGATGAATTCATCAAGGGCAAGAAAATCACGCCTGAAGAAGAGGGCAAAGCTGAAGAGCTCCTGACAAAAGGGCCGGTTATTGTTCCCAAGCAGACGATTGCGCGCAGGTCATTGGAGGTTCCGGAGAAAGAAAAACCGCTTGATGATCTCAGGGAAAAGCTGGATGTTTTGCTCGAAGAGAATGACCAGGAGATTCTGGATAAGCTGGCTGAAGATGTAAACTTGGAGCAGTGCGCGAACTTGGGAGATGCCCCGGCACCAAAGCACAAGAAAAAAACCAAAGGCCGAAAAGGGCCGGTGCCCAAGGAAAAGGATAAAGAATTCATAGGCTATGTAGGCGAATACCTGATTTATCGGGCGCTAAAAAAGCGTTATCCGCACATTGGCCTTTCCGAGTGGGTGTCAGGCAACAAGCAGAAGTTCTTCCCAGGCAGCCAGGACGATGACAGTCTCGGCTATGATTTCTGCATCCCTGTCTCCGGTCACAGGATTCTCATAGAGGTGAAAAGCCATACCGGCGACCAGAGCTATTTCGACCTTGGCTCATCAGAGCTTGATGCTGCGCAGGAGGCCTTGGAAACCGGGGATATCTATCTGGTCTGGGTGGTCCGAAACCTGGAAGGAGGCGTAGACATTGATCACCTTCCCAACCCGATGCACAAAGAGAACAGGAAACATTTCCGCTTCGAGGTCGGAAGAGTTTATTATCAGACCGGGTGAAGATTATACTTCTTAACTGCTGGAATAGGGAGTGGCTATTGCATGTTTTAACTGGCAATCGATAAACTACTTCTGTTTATCTTTTTAGGACTCGTAGGCGGCGTCAAGGTCATATGCATTCATTTTTTTTGAACCGCACTCACTCATTTAGCAAATACAAAGCAACAGGTCGAACTAACTGGGTGCTTATTGAATGCGGATTGAAAACCACGGGTGTTTGATGATATAAAAACTTATCTTTCGGGTGATGTGCGAAGCTATGCTGAATACAAAATTCTTTATTCTAAATGAACAAAACACAGCGAGATTAACTGTAGCAAGTATGAAAGGCAAACAATGAACAGAGAAGAAAAATTCTTCAATACGCTGCGGGATGTGTTTGTTGGGGCCAAGATCGAGGGCGAATCCGGATACATCAACCTGATGAGGATCAAGTCCCGCTACTACACCGAGGGCGTATTCCCTATGCTTCAGAAGGACATCAACGAGGCGCTCAAGCCGTTCCCCAGTTTCCGCGATGAGCTTTTCGAGAAGCTGTACGACTTCTTCCAGCGTTACTTCAGTGAGAGTGGTTCTATCTACTTCCGCTATACACCGCTACACCAGAACGTCTACGAGAAGGTATACACCGACGACAAGGATGTCATGCTGTTCTGGAAGACCCACATGCTCTTCTACGTCAAGACCGACCGCTTGTTCAAGAGCATGGAGGTGGAGGTAGACGATCGAAAGTTCTTTTTCGATGTTGCCGAGCTGGAGCACAAGAAGGCCAACGAAAAGCGCACCATCGTCTATTCGTACAAGGAGAAACGCAAGGGCGGCACACTGGTCTTCACGGTGGCATATTCCGAAAAAGGCAAGAAGACCAAAACCGACGACATCCTCAAGACTCTGCGGAAGAACGGCGACAAGATCAACGAGGACACCCTGGAACGCGCCTTCCGCGTCTTCGAGAAACAGAGCGAAGTAGACTACTTCATTAACAAGGACGCCAAAGCGTTCCTATCGGAGCAATTCAACCTGTGGATGTTCCAGTACATTTTTTCCGGCGTCAGCGAATGGACGGAGACCCGCATCAAGCAACTCCAGACCCTCCGCGACATCGCTTTCAAGATCATCGCCTTCATCAGCCAGTTCGAGAACGAGTTGCTTAAAATCTGGAACAAACCCAAGTTCGTGCTCAACTCCAACTACGTCATTACACTGGACCGCATTGCTGAGGGGGAAGGTGGCCTCGCGGTGGTGGAGAAGCTTCTTGCCCATAGTAACTTTAAGGCACAGGTGGAGGAATGGAAGCAGTTGGGCATCGTAGAAAAATCTTTCAAAAAAACTGATGTTATGGAGAAGAAAAGCAGGGGCAAGCGTCTCGCCAAAGCATGGCAATTTTTGCCTGTGGACACCAAGCACTTTAAGGACATGGAACGGAAAATCCTCGGTCTTTTCGACGATCTCGACGCATCGCTGGACGGCTGGCTCATCAAGAGCGAGAACTACCAAGCGCTTGTGACGATCACGGAAAAATTCAGAGAGAGGGTGAGTTGTGTGTATATTGATCCGCCGTACAACGCAACAACAAGTGAAATCCCTTATGTGAACACATACAAGGATTCTTCTTGGATATCCATGATGGAGAATCGTCTGATGATCTCCAAACAACTCCTTTCGAATCCGTTCATCTATGTCATTGCAATTGATGATGTGGAGCAGAGATATCTTGGAGACTTGATAAGTCAATACCAGTTTCCGTCTAACAAGATTGTTTGCGTTACCGTTGTTTCGAATCGGAGAGGGCAACAGGGTAAGAATTTTTCCTATGTACATGAATATGCCTATTTTATTTATCCTGATGACAAAGAAAAATTCATCAGCGACAGACAACTCGGTGAAACTGACCATAGAAACCTAAGAGATAGTGGTGGTGAATCTTTGAGAAGGGATGCAAAAAATTGCTTCTATCCCATCATACTGGCAGGCAACAAGATTATCGGGTTTGGAAAAGTCCCCAGTGATGACTTTCACCCCAAGGGTGTTAATGTAAAACAAAAAGATGGAGCAATTGAGGTATGGCCAATTGATACAGATGGGGGTGAACGTAAGTGGAGATACGCAAGGCAGAGTGTTGAAGCCATATCAAGTGACTTAGAAGCGAAAGAGACCCGGGAGGGCATCCAGATCTACTATAACAAGAACACAGGAACGACAAGGACAGTATGGCAAAGCGAAAAATACGATGCAAGTGAATATGGTACAAAAACCCTACAGGATCTTTTCACGTCTTCCATAACTGACGAGTTCGAATACCCTAAATCAGTTCACTTAGTAGAGGATTCAATTAAGGCGGCTTCTCCCGCTTTGAGAAACCGGGGAATAATACTGGATTATTTTGCGGGTTCAGGAACCACGGGACACGCAATAATTAATCTTAACAGACACAAACAAGGATCATCAAGATTAAGGTATGTGCTTATCGAAATGGGGGAACATTTTGATTCTGTACTTTTGCCAAGAATCAAAAAGACAATCTTTTCTGAAAATTGGGACAAAGGAAAAGATACTGGTGGACTTGGCATCAGCCATTTTGTGAAATATTTCAAGTTAGAGCAATACGAAGATGCCCTGCGCCGCGCCAAATACAAGGACGGCGACCTGTTCGACGACCCGAATAAGGACCCCTACCACCAGTATGTCTTCTTACGCGACCGGAAGATGCTGGAGGCGCTGGACGTGGACACGAAAAAGAACACGGTCAAGGTGGACCTAAGCAAGCTCTACGACGGCATTGATATCGCCGAGACGCTGTCCAACCTAACTGGCAAATGGATCAAGCGTATTGCCGCCGAATCCATCGAGTTTGAGGACGGCGAGGTGGTGGACACGAAGAACCTGGACTGGAGGCGGATCAAGCCTCTAATCTGGTGGTGAGACGATGAGTCACGTTTACCTGCAAGAGATGGTGGATGACATACGGTTTGACGGCCTGCCCGTAAACTGGAATGCGTTCGACATCGGCGCGTTCTCGCGCACGAAGACGTTGTGGGACTACCAGCGCAAGGCAGTTGAGAACGCCATCAAGGTTTTGTGGAAGTATTACGAGGATTTCCACGACTATCAGACCGGCGAGAACGCCGATGAGAACCGCGAGCGAAAGCAGAAATTTTTCAAGTGGTATCAGAACAACTGGCTGGATGAGGCGCTGGACATCCCGTTGGCAAAGGATCACAAGATGGCGCGTCTGCAGGGCGAATACTACTCAGTCGTGGACGAAAAGATTTCCTATGAGCAATTCATCAACCGCACCTGTTTCTGGATGGCCACGGGCAGCGGTAAGACGCTGGTGCTGGTCAAGTTGATCGAGGTGTTGCGAGGGTTGATACAGCGCGGGGAAATCCCGCCGCATGACATACTGATTTTGAGTTTCCGCGAGGACTTAATCGAGCAACTAAAGAAGCACGTTCACGAGTTCAACGCAGCCCGTAGCGATCTATTCATTCATTTACGGGAGTTGCGGGAATACGCCGATGCCAAGCGGCACAACCCGTCGCTTTTCAAAGAGCATGAATTGACGGTGTTTTATTACCGGTCGGATAACCTGAACGACGAGCAAAAGGAACGGATCATTGATTTCCGCAACTACGACGACGGCGGGAAATGGTACGTGCTACTGGACGAGGCGCACAAGGGCGACCGGGAGGAATCCAAGCGCCAGCATATCTACTCCATTCTGTCGCGGAACGGTTTTCTGTTCAACTTTTCGGCCACGTTCACCGATGCGCGCGACCTGACAACCAATGTTTCCAACTTCAACCTGTCCGAATATATCAAGGCTGGCTACGGGAAGCACATCGCCATTTTGCAGCAGGAACTCCGGGCGTTCCGAGATGAGGACGACTACAGCAACGAGGACAAGCAAAAGATCGTCCTGAAATCGCTGTTGATGCTGGCGTATGCGCGAAAGTACTACGAGAACCTGCGCCGAGTGAATTCTAATTTGTACCACAAACCACTCTCGCTTACGCTGGTCAACTCCGTCAACACCGAGGAGGCTGACCTGCAACTTTTCTTCCGCGAGCTGGAACGGATCGGCAAGGGCGAGATTAGCAAAACGGTATGGAATACCGCCAAGGACGAGCTTTGGGAGGAATTGAGACAGCAGCCCGCCGTAATGTTTGAGGACGGCGAGAAGCTCAAGGTTGACGAGGGCGTGTTCGAGAAGCTGGAGCAGAAAGATCTCTTGCAAGCCGTTTACAACGCGCGAAGTCCTGGCGAAATAGAAATCCTCATCCGCCCGTCGAATAAGCAGGAGTTGGCGTTCAAGCTGCGAACAAGTGAGCGGCCATTTGCACTCATCAAAATCGGGGATATTTCGGGATGGCTAAAGGACAAGTTGGCAGGCTACGAGATCGTCGAAGGCTTTGAGGATGAGGGCTTCTTTGTGGGGCTGAACGCCGACGATTCCGATATCAACATCCTGATGGGATCGCGCAGCTTTTATGAGGGCTGGGATTCCAATCGTCCGAACGTCATCAACTTTATCAACATCGGCGTCGGCGTGGATGCGCGCAAGTTCATCTTGCAAGCCGTGGGCCGCGGCGTACGCATTGAACCCTTGAAGAACCAGCGCAAGCGTCTGTTGCCGCTTTACAATGCAAATGAGGTGGCTGCGGAGTTGTTTGAGAAGGTGAAAGATAAGGTCGCAGCATTGGAGACGCTGGTCATCTTTGGCACAAACCGGAAGGCGCTCCAGACCGTAATCGAGCACTTGAACAACGAAAGCCGCAAGCGCGATTTCCATCAGTTGACTCTGTTCAAGAATCCGTCTGCTGACCAGCATGAATTGCTGATCCCCGTTTACCGTTGGGCCGACAAGCCGATGATTGAGCACGGCGACAGTGCACGGTTTGAGATCGATCCCAGCGAAAAGGAACTGCTGAAAAAGTACGTAAGCTACTTTGACGACGACCGGGTCTTGATGGCCCTTTATGACGCTGAGCCGCAAAAGGTCGGTCTGCTGAAAGACAGCGTGGCGGATATGGGTCGCTTTTACAAGGATTCTGGGAGGTCCTATCGCAACATTGACCTGCTGGTGTGCCGTATCTTTGATTATTTTGGCGTCATCCCGCAGGAGTTTGAGCGCCTGAAGCCGTTGGAAGACGAGATCAGGCACTTTAGAAATATCCAAGTATCCCTGAAAGATATCAGCGACTTGGCCGAAAAAGTCGAAGTGGTACGCCATTACGCCAACCCAGCTACGATTGAGAAAGAACTCGATCAAAAGCTGGAAAGAAAAGAGATCACACTAAAAGAATACAAAGAAGGCATCAAGCAGGTGGTGCGAATGGTAAAAGAGGCCACGGCTGAATATCAGGGGAAACGGCTGAAGATCAGACACGTGGCGAACCACTACTACATACCGATGATTCTGTCCGGCGAAACCGAGCGGGTTGAATACATTAAGCACATCGTACAGGTGCCAAGCGAGATTGATTTTCTTAACCGCCTTGAAGCATACCTTGCCACGCCTGCCAACAAGTTCGAGCATTTCGACTGGTGGATGTTCAGCAAGCTGGATGAGAGTCTTGATGACGTTTACATCCCCTACTACGACGGTACATCAAACAAAATCAGGGACTTCAAACCCGATTTCATCTTCTGGTTTCAAAAGGGCAACGTGTACTTCATCGTATTCATTGATCCTAAGGGCACGGAGCACACCGACTATCAGCGAAAGATTGATGGTTACTCAGCTATCTTCGAGGGGGCAGGTGGCGCGAAAAAGCTTCTCGGTAACAATGGCGAGGAGGTATTTGTCTTCACCTTCTTGCACACCGCCGACAAAGATGGTTTGCCGAAGCCGTACAGAAAGTATTGGTTTGATGACGTTGGGGAAGTTCTTGCCTCCATCTTGGCTTCAGGATGAATCAAAAACGATACTATGACGAGCGTCGGCGTGAACATTCATCTAAGAATTTAATGGCACATGTCTTGATTATCCAGCGTCGCTTGCCTCCCCCATGGGGGCCGATTTTCTGTATATTGGGCGGAAATCCGGGAAATCCGGGGACGCAATACTAATTTTCTGCTGAACATATAGAGGGGAGTTGTTCTAATGGTGAGGGGAAAAACCCAACATCTTTATATCATCGCCGGTCCCAATGGTTCGGGAAAGACCACCTTTGTCCGGCGGTTTCTTCCCTATTATGCGGATTGCATTAATTTTGTGAACGCTGATTTGATTGCCGCCGGCCTTTCTCCATTTTCACCGGATGTAGCCGCCATCAAAGCGGGAAAGATCATGCTGGATCAGATACAAGAACACATCAAAGCAGGTCATGATTTTGCTATTGAGACAACATTGGCGGGTAGATCGTACGTCAGACTACTCAAGGATCTGAAGAAAGAGGGCTATAAAATCCATCTGTTTTATCTATGGCTCCATAAACCGGATCTTGCGCTGAAGCGCAT
>JBDRFJ010000105.1:0-25903 GCA_043818915.1 Pseudomonadota bacterium
TTTTTTCAGTTTTATTAGACGTCATGGCTATACTCCTCTTTTGATTCCGGATTACCAACCAACTTACTGTAACTGGAATCGAAATGAGTATAGCCTTTTTCATTTGAACTCAAGGCTTACTGCAATATAGCAAGCTTTGCAAAACTGCCATTTTACCGTGATGCAGTGTCAGGCTTCAAATTTTAATCCTCGAAATACTTAATGTATTCCTCCGATTAAAATTCTTGCCTTCCTTGCCTGACGAAAAAATGTCACGTTTTTCAAAGGTCTCTGTTTTATTGGAAATCAAATTAGTTGGTATACTACTAATTATAATTATAGTTTGAAACGGCCCGCCTTGTCCATTGATATTACCTATTATACACAAAGGTTTCATTGATAAAAACGATTTGACTTCATGTACATCAGGGAACATAGTGCAACCATGCGATTTGATCTGCATGTACATACGACAATTTCTCCGTGTAGTGTGCTGACCCTTGAGGAGATTCTGAACCATGCCCGTGCCCGTGGGCTGGACGGGGTCTGTATCACGGACCATGATACAATGGATGTTCGGCACCTTATCCGGGAGGGCCCGCAACCGACCGGACTGTGTGTGATTTTCGGTATAGAATATACCACAAATGACGGTGACTTTCTCCTCTTTGGTCCGTTTGATAAGGTTCCGCCGGGTCTCCAGGCACCCGAAGTTCTTCGGTGGATCGATGCCGTTGGGGGCGTGGCCGTGGCCGCGCATCCGTTTCGTCGGGGTCGTCAAACGCAGGAGTACCTGATTCAGGAAGGGCTCTGTCGAATTGTGGAAGGTCTGAACGGGCGAAACCGGGAAAGTGAGAATGACCGCTTGAACAGATGGCGAAAACGGTACTCTGTCCATGAGGTGGGAGGAAGTGATGCTCATAGCTTGGCGGAACTGGGCAAAGTTCTGACCAGCTTCAGCGAACCGGTGCGATCTCGGCAGGGGCTTGTTGCTGCATTAAAAAAAGGCAGATATGTCCCAGAGAGGGGGAATGGCGATCACTCACTTTTATAGCCCCCTTTAGCCGGACTCTGCCAATTGAGCCTCGTATAACAAAAAGGCCCAACCTTTCTCCTCTATTACTTTTTTCTATGGACATTGCCCCATTTGTGAGTCATAATAGGGTCAAAATATGGCCCATAAATAGCACTGATCGGGTCATTGAACACTCCATTGATGAGGCCGAAATGGTTCAATACATCTGGCAGGCACCGTCATGGCCTGATTTTCGCTGGGACAGCTCGGTTCTCTTGCGTCCCATAGGAAAAGCGAGACAGGCCCAGGGAAAGTTGCTCGGCGAGTCCGCATTTTTTGAATTGGAGTTGCAGGCGGAGGTGCTCACAGAGGAGGCTTTCACCACGGCTGCAATAGAGGGCTATAAACTCAACCGCGATGCGGTGCGCTCATCGGTCGCTCGTCGACTCGGCTTGCCTACGGCTGGTTTGCCCGCCACCGAGAGGCATGTCGACGGTTTGGTTGGGATGCTTGTTGACGCGACTCGCAACTATGGAGATCCTCTCGCTGCGGCGCGGCTCAAGGGATGGCAAGCGGCCCTTTTTCCTACTGGATACTCAGGGATGAGCAAGATCGTCGTCGGGGACTGGCGTCGCGGTGAAAAGCCGATGCAAGTGATCTCCGGTCCGATAGGAAAGGAAAAAGTTCACTACGAGGCTCCGCCTGCGGACGACGTGGAGGGCGAGGTCGAGAGATTTCTTGAGTGGTTCCGATCGTCCAGGGGTGAATTGGATGGGCTTGTGCGTGCCGCGGTTGCGCATTTCTGGTTTGTTACCATCCATCCCTTTCAGGACGGCAACGGCCGCATTGCGCGAGCTATAGCCGACATGGCTCTGGCTCAAGACGAGAACAACGGCTGCAGATTGTACAGCATGTCCGCTCAGATCAAGTCCGAACGCGACGACTATTACGAAATCCTGGAGCGGACGCAGAAGGGAAACGGCGACATCACCGAATGGATTGTTTGGTTCCTTGAATGCCTTGAGCGGGCGATTCGGCGTTCGGATACCGAGGTGCTGAAAACCATGAATAAGGCCCGCCTGTGGCAGAATATCGCCCATTTCGGTCTCAACGAGCGCCAGCGGAAGGTTGTCAATCGGCTCTTTGAAGCCGGTCCAGGCGGCTTCAAGGGCGGACTGACCAATCTTAAATACAGAGGAATAACGAAGACAACCCGTGAAACGGCCAAACGGGACATGGCCGACCTGGTCGCCAAAGGCATCCTGGTGAGAAATCCGGGGGGCGGGAGAAGCGTCAGCTACGACCTTGTCTGGCCGACGTAGTCAGATATCTTTGGATTTCTTCCTCATGGGACATTTTCGGTGAGCGGGTTTGAACCCCAACGGTTGCACCCGGACCCGATGCGTTAAACAAGAACCGCTTAAGCATCGTCAAACAGTTTGAGTTGAGGGTCGCGATCTTTTTCATCCGTGTCGTGACGCTTGCTTTCCCCACGAGCACATCCTTGTCGGCGTTTACTTTTTTCAGCCTTCGTTGCCGTTTCAGCTGATTGGGAATCGTATCCGGTCCGGTGCATGCCCTCAAGGTCATTGCGCATGAAGGCGGGTACCAATAAGCCCTCCTCGGTTTCATAAAAACGGAACATATTCGCAACTTCCGGTGCGCTGAATTCCGCGTTTCCGATATAAATATTGCCGGTCTCTTGGATGAGTCCGGCCTTAGTGCCCACCGTCGTCTTTTTTGTATCGAAAAACGCACATAGTTCATCGGTTGTGATGACAACCTCATTTGCCGGATCAAAAAGAAAATTCAGCCGTGCAATTACATAAACAATGGCCGCGGCCCAGATTTCAACACGGCCCCGCTGGATGGACAGCTTTCGCATCCTTGCGATCTTGTCGCACAACTTCAGCGCAAAGCCTGTATACGTGGTATTGAGTTTAGCCCCGCCGAAGTCCCTGATCATGTTTTTGATCGCTTCGACTCTATCAGCGTTCTTCTTATTGCCAGACTTTTTTACTTTGGCCACGGGGGCCTTATCCAGTCCCAACCGGCGGCGGACATCTTTGATGGCGGCCAACCCGATGTCACCCATTTGCTGATCACCGGCCATGTGCCGTTCGGCATCCAAGAGCAGCGCTTCAACGCTCTCCCTGCCGTCAAGGGTTTTGACCGCCTGACGGGGCGTTTTTCCGCCCAGGGCGGGAATTTCCTCGTCAACCCAGTCTTCCCAGTGAGTGGTCACCACCCTTGCCAATTGTTCGCGAACCTCCGGGATTTGCATTAGGTCGTCATGCCCCATCCCTTTTTCAAGGACTTCTCCTTTTCCGCTTTTTTCTTCGGCCAACATGGCCTTTGGCGATTGAATCTGCGTGGTCTTATATACGGCGTGATTCCCAAGCCGTGATTCAATCTCTTTTCGGATCGCCTCTGCTCTGGCTTCGGAGTTAACATCTACACTAAGCTTTCGATTATTGATAACGATACTGCCAAGTATGGTGTTGTCCAAGGCCCTGCTCGCCTTGTGACCCTTGCGGGTCCACTGAATTGCCGCCTTGACGACCCTCCCTTGATTGTCGAGCGTCGCCGACCTTCGCAGGGTCTTTTCATCTTTTCCCACCGATAGGCTGCGGAGACGTTGGAAGGTTGTTTCCGGGTCATCGATCTCATAGTGGAGAGTATGAAGCAGCAACGGCTCGCCGTCCGTGTTGCAGATCTGGGGTGGCAAAGTAAACGATTCATAAATATCCAGATATAGCTCCCTGATTTCAAAGTCGTAATCATTAAGCACTTCGGGCGTTATTTGACGGTTTACATGAAGCATGTCGCGTCTAAGCTCGATGATGGCCGGTTTCCGGTTCGGCGGGATAAGAATTGAACCGCATCCGACAAGCATGACCACATGGTCGACCTGGATAATGCGGCCAAACAGAATATCTCCGGGGCGCACATTCTTAGACCCCAGTTTTTCAATAACATCGGCCTCCGTACCCTGAAGAACATCTCGTAAAAGGAAGCCTTGCCCCGGCTCACAATTTATCACCTCGAAAAAACTGTAAGGCTGATTGGATGTGGCCTCTATCAAGCGCCTCTCGAGTCCGTCCAGTCGGCTCCCCTGTTCCTTTGAATAGGCCTGGGCCACAGTTTGAAGAGGCGGCCCGGGCAGGTCAATTTCCGTATCCTCGGGGTCATACACCCAGTTAAAAACAAACCACGGAACAAAAAGGTGCGCGTGGTCCGGCGTCAGGTCTTCCGGCACTTCCTCTTCAGGCCACAGCAGGAATTCATCCATGGCCACGGCAAGGGCGGATTCACCAAAAGTATTGCGGGCAAAGACCATAAGTTTATCGACCAGTCGGTCATGGGCGTCGCCCAGCCTTCGCCATAGCAAATCCACGGGCGGCTTTTCCTTGTTCAGGCAACATTTTTTATATTTCTTGCCGCTGCCGCAAGGACAGGGCGCGTTGCGTCCAATTTTCATCGGCTTCCTTTTTTCTTCCCCCTTTTGCCCTCCGTCAACTGTTTGACCGTTTTTTCAAAATCATTGTCCAGGCGGTCTTTTTGTCGAATCCGCCTTCGGTGAAACTTTTCGTATTCAGCTTCGGCCATCTCTTTAGCCATTTCGTGTGAAATTCTGCCGGCATGAGTGAGAATCTCACGTTCATTGAGCGTCAGAAAGGCATCCAGCTTTTTGATCCAGTCGGCCATGTGCATGGGAATGCGACGCATGGCCTGACCCTCGGCGAAGATCAGGTACTGCTCCACCAGGTTGTATTATTCCAGCAGCCGCTTTACTTCCCGCGCGCCTTCCCGACGAACTGTCAAGTATTTCTTGACAGTTGCCTTCGGCGCCAGCTCGCCCTCTTTAAAAATGCTTTGAATATGGAGGCTTACGTTCTGTTTGGTTGTCTGAAACAGGTCAGCCATAAGCTGCTGGGTCAGCCAGACCGTCTCATCTGCCAGGCGCACGTCGATTTTCACCCGCCCGTCTTCGGCTTCGTAGACGAGGAACTGGCCCTTGCCGTGATAGGGGTTATCAGTGGTTACCAGATCTTTGGTCATGACCGCACCGCCTCCTCATAGGTGACTCCAAAAATCGTGTCCGACAGCCACTTCTTGAAGCTGGGATTGTCGCTGAACTGCTTAAACAACTCCGTGTGGTCTGCCAGCATGCCGATGACCACCTTCTGCAATGCTCGGTCGTGTTCCAGTCTGGCCGCTGCCTTGTCGCTGTTTTTCATCGCGTTCTGGTATGCCTTGTCAGCAGCGACCTTGCCCGGAAGTTCCTCGGTGATCACCTGTCGGATGCGGTCGGCATCCTTCCAATCGATGTTGCCAAACTGATCGTTGAATGCCTTGATGATGTTGCTCAAGTAATCCAGCTGCGGTTCGGCAACCCGGCCGCCTACGAGGGTCGGCAGCGGGTAAATTCCCGCATCTTCATCAGTCGGCGTCAGCTTGAGCGTTTCCTTTACCTCGTTGCGGTAGCTGTCCATATCGATAGCTTCGAGGATGCCTTTGGACAGGTCCTCTTCTTTTGGGGCTGGCAACTTGGGAATCAGAAAATTCAGGAAGATGGACAGCTTTTCCCACTCGGCGTTCGTATACGGCAGAATCGAAGCCAGAAACTGGTAAGTGCGCACGAACGCCTTGGCCTTGCCCTTGAAGTCGACCTGACCGTCTTCGTCCAGGTCGCTGTTGTAGACTGCAACACAGGCGTCGAGAATCGGGTCCAGTTTGTCGCGATCCGCGCCACCGAGGAACAGCTCCGCCAACTGCTCAACCTGGGACCACGCGTACACCTGGTACCCGTCCAACGTGCCCTTGAGGTCGTGCAGTTTGTTCGGGTCGGTTTCTTCGCTAAGAATTGTTGTTCGATAGTAATCCGAGAAAGCTATGGTGATCGTGTCGGCGTCATTCATGAAGTCGAGCACGAATGTATCGGTCTTCCGCGGATGCGCCCGATTCAACCGCGAGAGCGTTTGCACAGCCTTGACGCCCGAAAGCTGCTTATCGACATACATGGTGTGCAGCAACGGTTCGTCGTATCCGGTCTGAAACTTGTCCGCCACCACCAGGAACCGGTATGGATCCTGCTGGAACTTCTTTTCGATTTGAGCGCTCGGGAATTCATTCAGCGTCGATTCGGTTACCTGTCTCCCGCCGTCCGGGTGCTCGCCGGAGAATGCTACGATAGCCCGATGCTGGCTCTTGCGTTCTTTCAGGTACGCCGTAATTGCATGGTAATACTGAATGGCCCGAGCGATCCCGCTGCAAATAACCATCGCCCGCGCCCTGCCGCCGATCTTCCGTCGTGCGATCACCTGCTCTTGGAAGTGGTCGACCATGATTTCGGCCTTCTGCCGGATCGCATGTCCGTGCGATTCGACGTACCGCCTCAGTTTCTTTTTTGCCTTTTTGGTGTCGAACTCCGGATCGTCTTCCACGGTTTTCATTAACCGGTAGTAACTGTGCACCGGGGTGTAGTTGGCCAGCACATCCAGAATGAAACCCTCTTGGATCGCCTGCTTCATTGTATAGCTGTGGAACGGATGGTGCCTTACCTTATCCCCTTCTGGCATCGGCTCGCCGAAAAGTTCCAGCGTCTTGTTTTTCGGTGTGGCCGTGAAGGCGAAATAGCTCGCATTGGCCAGCATCTTCCGCGCTTCCATAATCCGGTTGATTGTGTCCTCGTAGGTTTCCTCTTCCTCTTCTCCGCCATTCTCCGCCAGTGCGATATTCATTTTCGCGGACGTGCGGCCGCCTTGGCTTGAGTGGGCTTCGTCGATGATGATGGCAAATGCCCGCCCCCGATGCTCGTCGCCGATCTCGTCCAGGATGAACGGGAACTTCTGAACGGTTGAGATGATGATTTTCTTGCCGTCCTTGAGGAAACGCCTCAGGTCGCCGCTGCGCTCGGCATGACCGACCGTGGCTGACACCTGTGCGAATTGCTTGATTGTATCTTTGATTTGTTTGTCAAGAACGCGCCGATCGGTAACGACAATCACCGAGTCGAACAACGCTGCGCCACCGCCCCCGGAGGCCCCGTCGTCCAGCCCGATGAGCTGGTGCGCAAGCCAGGCGATGGAGTTGCTCTTGCCGCTGCCTGCTGAATGCTGAATCAGATACCGCTTGCCGGCACCACTCGCCTTTGCGTCAGCAAGCAGCTTGCGAACCACGTCGAGCTGGTGATAACGGGGAAATATCTGTTTCGGTCTTTTTTTACGGCCCTTTTCGTCCTTCTCTTCAACGACCTGAGCGTAATTCTCAATGATGTCCGTCAGCTCGGTCTTGGTCAGAATGCACTTCCAGAGGTAGTCGGTTTTAATGCCTTTCTCGTTGAGCGGGTTACCGGCCCCGTCGTTGAAGCCCTTGTTAAAGGGTAAGAACCACGAGTCCTTACCCTTCAGGTGCGTGCACATGCGAACTTCCTGGTCGTCCACCGCAAAGTGCACCATGCACCGACCGAATTGAAACAGCAGTTCCTTTGGGTTGCGGTCGCGCTTGTATTGCTGCACCGCATCCTCGACCGTCTGCTTGGTCAGCCGATTCTTCAACTCGAATGTCGCCACCGGCAGACCATTAATGAACAATCCTAAATCCAGCGCAAGCTGCGTCTCGTCCTTGCTGTATCGCAGTTGCCTGGTAACGCTGAAGATGTTTGCAGCAAAACGCTCCTCGGCCTTGGTGTTGCCGGGCGTTGGCGTGCTATAGAATAAGTCAACGCTCACCGGGCCGTGCTTAACACCCTTGCGGAGCACATCGATCACACCGCGTTTGGCGATCTCGCCCTGAAGCCGATGGAGGAACTGCAACCGTTTAGGTCCATCAAGCCCCAGTTCCAATACCTCGACGGGCTCGGGTTGCGTTGCACGAAGAAAAACCGTCAGTTGAGCCAGGTCCACGGCATGGTCGCGGTCGTAGTCCGAGCTTTCACCCTGCACGTATCCCGCCTCGTTGACGAGAGATACGACGATCAAGGTTTCCAAGCCTTTTTCGCTGGTATCAGTAGTCGGCATCGGTCACCTCCTCGTCGAGATCGGGCTCCTCCTCCCCCAGCAGTTCTTCTTCATCAATGTCTTCATCCAGGTCCACAGGTTCGGCCAATTCCTCGTCAAGGTCCGGACTGAGGTGCCGCACGTCCAGCTTGCCTGTGACCACGTCGGTAATCAGACGGGTGCGGTATTCGCGGATTAGGTCGATCTCACGTTGGGCACGTCTAATCAATCCATTCAGGGATGCGGTGGCTTCTTCGATGAATAGGACAATCTTTTCCTGTTCATCCACTGATGGAACTGACAGGCTAAGACTTTTGATGGCCCCCTGGGACAGCCCAAACCGAGTAACACCTTTAGCCGCAAGGTTGAGTTGGGTAACGGCTGAACGGCATTGCAGCGCGTAGGTTAAGAAGTGCCCCGAAATGAAATCTGTTTTCGGTCGGAGAATCGCAAGGTGATACCCACAAACTATATCATCTGCAGTTTGAACAACAACGGCGGGGACACCGATGTCTTGCCAGTCTTCTGAATCCTTTGTGATGAGCACATCACCCACCCGGATGTGAAACGCGGCGATCTCCTCTGGTGTAGCTGTGGCGGCCATAAACGGCATATCAGTCGTAATGACTGAGTTCTTGTAAACATCGGTATAGTTGCAGAGACGAACCGGGATTTCTCCGTCTTTTGAGTGTTTGTCGACGTTGCTGACGCGTAGCTCTACTATGTTTCGGAGGCGTCTCTCTTCCCAATGCTCGGGACTCTCCCCCAGCCATTCAACGCCATAAGGTTTGAAACGAACATTGGGATCGAGCCCCCGGGTCACTGCCCGGTTGATTATGGCATGCTTTTGTTCGTTCAATACAGCAATCAACCGACGCCGATTGCGGATAAACCTGTTGATTCGGCGATTAGTTGAAATTAAGTAGCGGTCAATTGATTCTTGCTCATCAACCGGCGGCATAGCAACTGGCATGTGTTTGAAGTGAGAAAAGGCGAGATTTTGTCTTAAACCCGATCCGTACCCGTAGATTGCCTTGGTATGGTCCCAGACATTCAAGTAATGGTATCCGTACACACTGGTCAACATATTCTTCGTACACAGACATAGATATGCGGACGTGATGATGCCTCGCTCTCTCACATGGCCAACCCGAAGACTATTATGGTCGTTCTGAAGGTCGGTTGCGCGAATGATTATATCCCCTGCCTCCACAATCTGATAGGTCTCAAATGACTCAGGAACAAGTCCGTGAAGTTTCTCCGGTGGCTTCACAACGATGCGGCCGAAACTCAGGGAAAGAACCTTGCTTTCCTGCATGCCTGTGTTCCGCATCAGTTTAGGTGCATAACAAGCAAAGGCTGACTTTGTTTCCCAATGCGCAGGAATTCGGCCAAGCCACGGCAGGCCGGAGTCTTTGTATTCAGGATAGGGTCGCAGCTCATCCCTCATGAGGGGTTCCCCCCTGAAGCGACGATTTGGTCAAGCAAGCCCTCGGCTTCATTCTGGAGGGCCTCGATGTCGGCTTTGATCTCATCAAGCGGCCGTAGTGACACCGGCTTGTAAAAGTTCCGGGTAAATGAGATTTCGTAGCCGATCCGCGTCTTAGTGTCGTCAATCCACGCATCCGGCACGTGGGGCAGTACTTCGCGCCGGAAAAACGCCTGGATGCCGCCATCTTCCAGTAGCGGCACCTGCTCAGTATCGCGAAGGGTTGAATCCGGTTCGTACTCAACGATCAATCCCGGATCGCTAACGGGCGAGGCATAGAGGCCCCGTATGGGGTCCACTTTGGCCTTACCCGGCTTATGCACTTTCTTCAATACCGGTTCGGCGTTCTCGTCCCGCTCGGCCAGCGCTGTCTTGAGCAGCCCACGCCACCTTGCTGTCAGTTTGACGCCACGTTCCTTGGCATCACCCTCAACGGCATCCATGAACAGATTGAAGTTGAGGTGCGGCCCAGGACCCAATCTTTCGGCCACGCGATCAATCACTTTGGCCAGTGCTTTGTCCTTGGCCTCATCACAGGCCTTGCGGAACAGTGCACGCCGTGAGGTGGAAAGGCCTACTTTGAGCCGCAGCGGTCGTTCGACGGTGACCTTCCAATAGCCAAAGGCGGAATTGGGAAAAATTTTGGACTGTTCGGATTCCTTAAAGGCAAGGAACATGTCGTTGATTTGCCTGATCTGCGCGTCAGAGAACTCGCAGTTCTTCTTGCCCAGGTTCTTGCGTAGCGGCGTGTAGATGCCGGTGGCGTCGATGAGCTGAACCTTGCCCTTGCGGTGCTCGGGTTTACGATTGGTGAGCACCCAGATGTAGGTAGCAATGCCGGTGTTGTAGAACATGTTCAAGGGTAGGGCGATGATGGCTTCACACCAGTCGTCCTCGATGATCCAGCGACGGATGTTGGACTCGCCTTGGCCGGCATCGCCGGTGAAAAGCGATGAGCCGTTATGGACCTCGGCGATGCGGCTGCCTAACAGCGTATTGTGGTTCATCTTGGACAGCTTGTTTACGAGGAACATAAGCTGTCCGTCGCTGGAGCGGGTGATGAGCGAGAGTTCCTCGCCCTGGTGCTGGACGGTAAAGCGTGCGTCGGAGAGGTCTTTTTTCCCGCCCATACGTTCAAGGTCGGTCTTCCAGCTCTTGCCGTAAGGCGGATTGGAGAGCATGAAGTCGAATTCCATCGACGGAAAGGCATCGGAGGAGAGCGTCGAACCATACTTCATGTTCTCGGCGGCCTGGCCTTCGCCTTTGATCAATAGATCGGCCTTGCTGATGGCATAGGTTTCAGGCTGAACCTCCTGCCCGAACAGGTGAATCGATACTTCCTTGCCATGATCGTGGGCGAGTTGGTCAAGCGTTTCCTCCGCAACGGTGAGCATGCCCCCGGTACCGCACGCGCCGTCGTAAACGCGGTAAGTGGCGTCTCGGATGTCGTCGGCAATAGGAAAAAAGATCAGATTGGCCATAAGTCTGACGACATCGCGGGGTGTGAAATGCTCGCCCGCCTCCTCGTTGTTTTCCTCATTAAAGCGCCGGATCAGCTCTTCGAAGATCGTTCCTATAGCGTGATTGTCCAGACCGGGCAACCGAACGTTGCCGTTTTGGTCGAAGACCGGGTCCGGGCTGAGGTTGATGTCGTTCGAAGTGAACTTTTCAATGAGGCTGCCAAGGATATCGGCCTCCACCAGCGTGGGAATCTGGTTGCGAAACTTGAATTTGTCGAGAATCTCCTGGACGTTCGGCGAAAAGCCATCGAGGAAGGCCTCGAAATCGGCCTTGAGCTGCTGTTGTTTGGCGCGGGCACGAAGATCGCGAAGGGTAAATGGGGATATATTGTAGAAGGCGTTATTGGAGGCATCGCACAGGGCACCCTGTTTGTTGGCGATACCGGCGTTATCGAGCTGCTTGCTGAGCTTGATAACAGCCTCCTTGGACGGCTCGAGCACGGCGTCAAGCCGGCGTATGACGGTCATCGGAAGGATTACGTCGCGGTATTTACCCCGGACGTAAACATCGCGTAGTACGTCATCGGCAATGTTCCAGATGAATCCGGCAATCCAGTTAAGGTCTCCGTTCGGCATGCATGTCCCCGTTTTTCTCAGAATTCCGGCGCTTGTCGGTCGCACCCCACAATGGACTCTCAACGCGAGCTCTTACAACGTTGATGGCCTTGCTCATTTGTCGCCCCCGGCCAGCTTCAGTTTCCCCTGTCTGGTCATCTTTGTGCAGAAATTGTCGAGCTGCGCCCTGGCCAGCTTGGACGGCTTGGATTGCCCATTCTCCCAACGGTTTACGGTCGCGTAACTCACGCCCAGCTCCCGGGCCAGGTCCTCCTGGCTGAGAGCGAGTTGCCTGCGGACTTCCTTGACCATTGAGGGATAATCCGGATTTATGGGTCTCATCTGGTTTTCCTTAAAGAAGATAATCATCAACTACTACAAATTTAATTACGAATGTTATAGCATCCGCGAGAGAAAAACAAGGGAAATCCGCGAGCTGACCAAAGCTGGACTCAGGAAGGCCACCTGCCGAGAGGGGTTCCACCCCGGCGATAATCGTTTTTCTCTATAGTCGCTCATTCGTAATCGTTTTTCCTAAAATGTAATCGTTTTTCTTGTGAGAGCAGGCGGATGGCCCGCAACTGCTGTAAACATTTTTCTTGACATGACGCCCCAGGCAGAGGCGCTCTTTAAGTTTATCGAGCAGACCATCGATACGGAACTCGTCGAAGAATTGGCGTTCCTGGCCAACTACGACGAGACCAAGAGGGCCGTCCAGGAGATCGTGGACATGCCCGACCGGCAGATCGACCTCTTCATCAGGTTCTGCCTGCAGAACAATGGCCGGCTCTCCGCACGGAAACGCATAAGCCACTTCGGTTTCCTATCGGATGAAGAAATCGCGCGCATGGAACAGGCCGTTCAGTCCGCCTACGGAAGCGATGTGGAAATCGGCGTAAACGGGCGCAAATAGGCAGAAACGGCAAGACCCCGTGGGGATCAACCCGGGGTCTTGTCGTTAAATGAGAGCCTTGCACAACTGCCATTTTCCCGTGATGCGGCGGCAGACTTCAAATTTTAATCCTCGAAATACCCAATGTATTCCTCCGGTTAAAATTTTTGCCTTTCTTGCCTGACGAAAAAATGTCGCGTTGTGCAAAGCTCTCTAAATGAGAACCGCCGAAATCGGCGGATTGAATTTTTGGCTCCCCAGCACGGACTCGAATCCCGCCAAAGGCGGGATTAATCCCGCCGTTGGCGGGACTCTGCTAAGTACCTACTAATACCGCGCTTTTTGATTTTTCGCTCTAACCTCATAGCCTCCCGTCTATCACCACATTCACGCGACCAAACCAGATGCCAAGGTCCTTGAAAACGCTTCGTGGTTTTCGTGAGTTGATTACATGGATCATTATGTTGGCTGACGCGCCGATCAAGGTCACTTGTCTGTCCGCAGTAATGCCTTCCCGTGGCCGCACTTTTAAGAATATAAACAAAAAAAGGCAATGACCGCTCTCTCTAATAAAAAAGCCCAATCTGAAAAGATTGGGCTTATATTGTTTGGCTCCCCAGCACGGACTCGAACCGCGGACCCAGTGGTTAACAGCCACTTGCTCTGCCAACTGAGCTACTGGGGAATAACAAAACCGTTGACACAGTGCTTAACCCTGCCAATTCCGCTGAAAGCGGAACTACTGGGGAATAACAAAACCGTTGACACAGTGCTTAACCCTGCCAATTCCGCTGAAAGCGGAACTACTGGGGAATAACAAAACCGTTGACACAGTGCTTAACTCTGCCAATCCCGCTGAAAGCGGAACTACTGGGGATCAGCATCAAACGTTTCTCATTTAGTAAAAAAAGGATGTAAAGTCAAGAACAAAAAACCGGTGAGCGATCTATATTGGCGCAAAATCCTTGACATCATTATGCTGTTATGCTACATAAAAAAATTTTGCAATCCTTGCTCTGACCTTGGTCGGGGCTATAAGCCAAAAGGAGGTTTTATGAAAAGATACGAGACTATTTTTATTACCCATCCCGACCTTGCAGATGAAGAGCAGCAGAACGTCTTTGTAAAGGTCAAAGATCTCATTCCTAAGCAGGGTGGAACCATTCTCAAATTTGATGAATGGGGCCTGAAAAATCTTGCATACGAAATCAAGAAACAGACTCGTGGTTACTATACATATATTGATTATACCGGAGGTGCCGGCCTGGTAAAAGAGCTGGAACGGGTCATGGGTATCGATGACCGGATAATGAAGTATATGACTGTATTGACTAACGAAGCATTTGATCCTGCGAGTATAGTGCAAGAAGCCAAGCCAACATCCGCTGAAGAGGACGCTTCTGACGATTCCCCAAAAGAAGACGATTCTTCAAAAGAAGTAGAACAAGAACAAACTTTAACAGAGACACACAGCGAGGAAGGGGCTTAACTATGGCATATCCAAATACATATGGTTCAAAGCCATATAAAAAAAAATTTAAAAGACCGTATCACAGAAGGAAAGTTTGTAAATTCTGCTCTGACACGTCGCTTGTTATTGATTATAAGGATCCGAAATTCCTTAGATATTTTACTACGGAACGCGGCAAGATTATTCCTCGAAGGATTTCCGGCAGTTGCGCAAAGCACCAGAGAGAATTAACAAGAGCTATAAAGCGTTCCAGAACGATCGCGTTAATGCCTTATACGGCCAAGTTCGCTCATTAAGCAAGGACAAGTCGTGCCGGACATCGGACAAAGTCAGTTTTCCAAGGATGTCCTTTGGGGAATTACCGCTACCGCGTGTCTTGCTGTGGCGGCGCTATATCTTCCTTTTATAGGGCTCTTTATAGGACTTCTTATCCCGCTGCCGCTTATTTTTTATAGGATCAAGCTTGGCCGTTTCTTTTCCGGGGTGATCCTTTGTACGGTTTTGGCCATTGTGGGCATGGCCTTTGGAGAGGGAGGTCTACAATCCGGGGCGTTTTTCCTCTATTTTGGGCTGACGGGTGTAATCTTGGCCGAGGCTTTTTCGCGCAATCTGTCAGTTGAAAATACAGTCCTTGCCACAGCCGGTGTTGTTCTCGGCTTAGCCGTGGCAGTTCTTTTTGTTTATGCGCTTTTTTCAGTAGAAAACTTATGGGGGCTAATAACAATTTATTTACGGAAGAATCTCGAACTTACCGTAGCCCTCTATAAGGAAATTGGAGTACCCCCGGAAAAGATAGGGCTTATACAAGACTCTTTAGATTCTATCTTATACGTTTTTGTTCGGATAATCCCGGGTATTCTTAGCGCTTTTACCCTCTTGATGGTTTGGGCAAATCTACTTATGGCTCGGCCGATTCTTAAGAGAGGGAATCTTTTTTGCCCCGATTTTGGCCGCCTAAACAGGTGGAAGTCACCGGAGCACCTTGTTTGGATCGCCATAGGGTCGGGATTCCTTTTGCTTTTCCCCTTAAGCGGGGT
This sequence comes from Pseudomonadota bacterium, assembly GCA_043818915.1. Lineage (GTDB taxonomy): Bacteria > Desulfobacterota > Desulfobacteria > Desulfobacterales. Next base: position 14,960 of record JBDRFJ010000105.1, read on the forward strand.
TAAGATGTTAGGTCTGAATGGCCTGATCGTTCTTGTGGTCATTTACCTGTTCCAGGGATTGGCCATTGTTTCGTATTATTTTGAAAAAAAACAATTCCCCCTTATACTTAGGGGAGTGATCTATACCGTGGTGGCTGTTCAGCAGTTTTTAATTCTCGCGGTTATCCTGGTCGGCTTTCTCGATGTTTGGTCAGACTTTAGGCGTTTGAAACAAAAGAAAAAGAATTCGGAGGTCCCATGAAAGAATTGGTATTAAAAGAAACGGTTCCATTTTTGGGAGATGTGGGAGATGTCGTTAAAGTCAAGGAGGGTTACGCACGTAACTTTCTCCTCCCCCAGAAAAAGGCAATTGATGCATTACCTCACAATATAGAATTGATGCAACGCAAAAAAAAGGAGTTGGAAATCCGCATGGCCAAAGAGAAAGGCAGGGCGGAAGCGGCGGCAGAAAAACTCCAGGGCGTAACATGTACTATTTATGGTAAGGTGAGCGAAGGAGACAAGCTCTATGGGTCTGTTTCAGTCAAGGATATTGTGGACCAGCTCGCTGCACAAAGCATAGAAGTAGACAAGAAAATGGTTCTTCTTGAAGAACCGATAAAGGCACTTGGGACTTATACCGTTCCGATAAGACTTCATAAAGATGTAACAGTTGATATAACGGTTGAGGTTTCCGTGGAACAATAGAGGCAGTTTTGCAAAGGCTTCGAGAGGGGTTCCCACCATGAACAGGGACCTATCACTCCAGAAATTACCTCCTCAGAACATTGAGGCGGAGCAATCTATACTGGGGAGTATTCTCATAGATAATGACATCCTGTACGATGTCATGGATATCCTCACAGATGGGAACTTCTATAGAGATGCCCATCGCAAGATCTATAGAGGGATACTTGCCCTGTTTGAAAAAAATGAGCCTGTAGACCTCATCACACTGACAAATATCCTCAAAGAGCAAAATCAGTTGGATGCAGTGGGCGGCGCTGCCTATCTCGCCGAACTGGTAGATCAGGTTCCGGTGGCGGTAAATGCCGCTCAATACGCCAGGATCGTACGAGAAAAAGCCATCCTGCGCAGTCTTATATCAACCACTGCAAACATTTCCGCCCGTTGTTATGAAGATAGCGGAGATGTGGATGAAGTGCTCGATTTTGCCGAAAGTTCCATTTTTAAGATCTCCGAAAAGAAGATAGCCCCTTCATTCTATCCGCTCAGCGATATTATTACGGAAAGTTTCAAGACACTCGAAGATCGGTCTGAACACAAGGAGCTTATCACCGGGGTACCGACCGGCTTTAGCGGCCTTAATACATTGACCTCCGGATTACAACCCTCCGAGCTGATTATTATCGCAGCGCGTCCGAGCATGGGTAAGACAGCGCTAGCGCTGAATATCGCCCAAAACACCTCTGTGGATAATGGTACGCCCGTTGCGGTTTTTTCCCTGGAAATGTCTAAGGAACAGCTCGCTATCCGTCTTCTTTGTTCGATGGCCAGAGTCGATTCGTTTCGCTTGCGAACCGGTTTCCTCAACAAGGAGGATTGGGGTAAGCTGACCCGGGCTGCCGGGATTCTGTCAGAGGCCCCCGTATATATTGATGATACACCGGCGATATCAGTCCTTGAGATCCGGGCAAAGGCCCGCAGGCTGAAAATGGATAAAGACTTAGGGCTTGTTATCATCGACTACCTCCAACTGATGAAGGGCCGGGCATCGGCCGAGCGGCGTGAACTTGAGATTTCCGAAATTTCACGGTCCCTCAAGGCCCTTGCAAAAGAGCTCAACATCCCGGTAGTAGCCCTCTCGCAGCTCAACCGCAAGGTGGAAGAACGCCATAACAAACGTCCCATGCTCTCAGATCTGCGTGAGTCAGGGGCGATCGAGCAGGATGCCGACGTGATAGCCTTTATCTATCGTGATTCGGTCTACAATCAATCAGAGGATGCGGCAAACGATAAGACTGCGGAAATCATCGTGGCAAAACAGAGAAACGGCCCCACCGGCGTGGTAAAACTCACTTTTCTTGATTCCTATACTCGATTTGAAGATCAGGCGTATGAACCGTAGAAGGGGTATTAAAAAGATTTATAGAGGGTAAGGACACCCGGAGAACATTCCCAGATTCTTAAGCCGTGCTGAATAAATCCGAAATCCGAATATCGAAATCCGAAACAAATTCAGTAACGTCCGGTTAGAAAATTGCATAACTAATGAGCCAAAAAATATAAAAAAACAAGGGGTTGAAGTAATTTTTTTCTTGACATATTCGTAAGTAAGTGCTGGCGGGCCTTGTAAAATCCATTTATATCAGGAGGTTACAAGTATGCCATACAGCTTCAGCCCCACAGACAAGAAACGAAATGCTACTTCGTTTCCTAAATTATGCCAACCCATTTATCGTATCCTCGCTCGTATACCTCCACTTGAGGCGCGAGGAAACAAACCGTTAGAGATGGACTTTGAACAACAACTCAAGGCGTTAATTTTCTTTCATCTTGAGGAACATGCCTCAGGAAGTCACCTGCTTCAGGTTCTTGAAGAAGATACCCTGGCGCGCGAGGTAGTTGGTACACCAGATGGCATCAAAAAGAGCACCTTTTTCGAGGCGATCAATTCCCGAGGGCTTGAACAAATGTCATATGTCTTTACTGAACTCTACGATCAAGCAGCACAGGTTTTGCCGAAGCAACATACTGAGCTTGGCGATCTTGTAGCTTTTGACGGCTCCTTAATCGATGCAGTGCTTTCCATGCACTGGGCCGACTATAGAAAGAACGCCAAGAAAGCCAAAGTTCATCTTACCTTTGATCTCAACCGATCAATTCCGTCAAAGGTCTGCCTTACCAATGGTAAAACAGATGAGCGCCCGTTTGCCGACAAGATGCTTTGTGCGGGGCAGACTGGCGTGATGGACCGGGGCCTTCAGCGCCACAAAAACTTTGATCTGTGGCAACGTGAAAACAAGTACTTTGTGTGCCGCATCCAGGACAAATCATCCAAAACCATTGTCCGGTCGTATGAGGTATCACCCGACAGCATCATCTTTTTCGATGCTCTTGTTTTGCTCGGCGTGAAGGGCAAAAACTTGTCCGAAGAACCGGTCCGCCTCGTTGGGTACAAGATCGCCAAGAAAACGTATTGGATTGCGACAAACCGCTTTGACCTGACGGCAGAACAAGTTGCTTCGATCTACAAACTGCGCTGGGAGATCGAAAAATTCTTTGCCTGGTGGAAACGCCACTTAAAAGTATATCATCTGATCGCCAGAAGCGAATACGGGCTGATGGTACAAATCTTGGCCGGTTTGATTACGTATTTGCTTCTTGCCATCTATTGTCATGAATACTATCAGGAGAAGGTCAGCATCAAAAGAGTGAGACAACTACGCATTAAAATTCAAAACGAAGCTCGTGCTTTTGACGGTACCTTCTCGGTACAAAATGATGTCAAAGAACATGTAAGTAATCAGTTAGGTGCAAAAACCTAACCGGACGTTACTGAAACAAATTCAAAATTCGAATACCAAATTTTCAAAACGTTTTCAAGCACATCCAAATTCCTTCTTGAAAGGGGTAGACGCAGCGGAGGGGGTATGCACAGTCCTCTCAATCATATTGTTTAGGATTTTGTGGTTTTGGTTATTCGTATTTGTTTCGTGCTTCGGGATTCGAATTTCGGGTTTTTCCCGTTTTCCAATGCAGGCACACTCATAGCTGGCGGCCGGCCAGAGCTTGGGAATGCTACCGAGGGTACGGGCACACTTTGTTGAGTGGACAGATAGGACATTCCGGTTTTCTCGCCCTACAAATCTTACGTCCATGAAAAATCAATTGGAGTGAAAACTCGCTCCACAACTCCTCGGGGACGATTTTCATCAGATCCATTTCGATTTTTACCGGATCGGTGTTCTTGGTCAGTCCCAGGCGCTGGCTCAGCCGTTTTACATGAGTGTCGACCACAATACCCGGAACCCCAAAGACGCTTCCAAGAACAACGTTTGCCGTCTTTCTCCCTACGCCCGGCAGCTTTACCAGCTCTTCCAGCGTTGCCGGAACCTTGCCCCCATGGTTCTCCACAATCGCTTTACAGCACCCCTTGACACTTTTTGCCTTGTTTTTGAAAAAGCCTGTAGGACGGATCAACGCCTCCAACTCCGTCGACGGGATTTCTACAAAGTCTTGCGCAGTCTTGAGTTGCTTGAAGAGTTTTTTTGTAACTTCATTTACCCGCGCGTCCGTGCACTGCGCGGATAGAATCGTGGCGATAAGGAGCTGTACAGGATTCCGGTGTCTAAGGGCGGTCTTGACATCGGGATAGGTTGCTTTTAATATACGCAAGATTTCTTGTATACGTTTATTTTCTGTCATTCTTTATCCTTTTATTTGGCCACAGAAGTACACAGAACGTCACAGAACAAATTATAAATTACACTATATCATCATGACAAACAAGCTTCATAAAATCAAAGCCCTTGGCCTTTCCTCCGGCGGGTTAGACAGCATACTCTCCGCCCTCGTGTTAAGACACGAGGGCATTGAAGTTGAATGGATCAGTTTTGAAACCCCGTTTTTTTCTGCATCAAAAGCGAAAAAGGCTGCTGCTGTAATCGGCATTCCTATAACAGTAAAAAATATCACCGGCCTCTATCTGGAAATGCTCAAGAAACCAAGGTTCGGATATGGAAAGCATATGAATCCGTGTCTTGATTGCCATGCACTGATGTTGAAAATTGCCGGCGAGGTAATGGCAGAAAGAGGGTTTAACTTCATCTTCACCGGTGAGGTCGTTGGCCAGCGCCCGATGTCTCAGACAAAGCCTTCGCTTCGGTGTGTAGAAAAAGCTGCCGGTCTTGTTGGTTACGTGCTGAGGCCTTTGAGCGCCAAGCTTCTGCCGATCACAATACCTGAAGAACAGAGTTGGGTTAATCGTGAAGCCCTCCTTTCCCTTTCCGGGCGGTCCCGAAAACCGCAGATGACACTTGCAAAAGAATTTGGAATCACTGATTATCCGGCCCCTGCAGGTGGTTGTCTCCTGACGGACGCAGCCTTTTCTCGACGGTTAAAGGACCTTTTTTTACATCATAAGGAATATGTTGAAAGGGATTTTGAACTATTAAAAATAGGGCGTCATTTTCGGTTAAATTCAACAAGCAAGATCATTGTCGGACGGACCCAGAAGGATAATCAAAAAATTGAAAACCTGTCCCATGAACAGGGGGATATTCTTCTCAAAGTCTCCAATTTTCCAGGACCCGTTGCCCTGATTCCACAGGGGGCGGAAAAAGAGACCATTCTGACAGGAGCAGCCCTGTGCGCCGGTTATAGTAAAGCGCCGAAAGGGCGAGAAACGATCGTGAATGTAATGAAAAATGGGAACATAGAATCGGTTACCGTCATCAGCACTCCGCCAGAAGAATTTAAAAAGGATATGATTTAAATTGGGACGCAGGTTTTCACAGATAGACACAGTTACGGGTTGCGAGTTACGGGTTACGTATTGTCCTCCTTATTCTCCTCATGCGTCATGACGTTGTGTATTGTAGCACTTAATTTAGGCGGTTTCATTTTTTAAACCCGCAACGCGCAACCCGTAACTCGCAACGGATAGTTGTGTTAATCTGCGTCCAAAATTGAAATGTTTATACGATAAACCCTTTTCACTCCAATCCATACAACCTCTTCGCATTCGCTGTTGTCTCCCGCGCCACCTCCTCTTCACTCACCCCCTTTACCCGGGCAAGTTCCTGCAAGGTAATCCTCACATGCTTGGGTCGTGCTCTAAGCTCCTGGTATGTCACGGGAGTGTCTGTCTCAATGAGGATATTGGAAAGCGGGGCAGCAGCCATTGCCTTGCAGTGATACGGGTTGTACAAAAGAGCAGGGGTTGCTGACACGTAATATCCGGCAGATACAATAGAATCAAGGACATCCAGTGGACCGCTGTACCAGTGAAATACCGCTTTTTTGAGGCCGCATTCTTTGACCATATCATAGGTGGTCTGGTGGGAATAACGGGAATGGATGATGACCGGCTTGTCGTGTTTACCCGCAAGTTCGAGGAGTTGCTGAAAGACCCTCTTTTGTACTTTCTTTTTTACCTTTGCCTTATAATCAAGTCCGATCTCGCCAAGGGCTATGCACTCCTTAAGGTCACGGTCGAGTTCAGCAAGAGTCTTTTCTATATCATCCTCTTTAATAAGCCAGGGGTGATACCCGACTGCCGGGTAGATATAACCGAGATAACGGAGGGCGATCTCCAGGGTCTTTTTGTTCGATTCCATCGATTGGCCCACGGCAATAATAGCATAGACCCCGGCCTCCTTTGCCTCCGCAATCGCACCGTCCGGATCTTCCAACTCATCAAGGTGGGCGTGTGTATCAATGACAGGTTCTATTTCCTGCATGGCTGTTTCCTTTCAAATAAAATGCATTTTGCAAAATAGGGGGTGTCCGGCAAATATGAATGGATACTATCTATGAGGCTGTCCGAGAATTCTGCTGATCTTCAGAAAGCAACTTGAGAAAATCGGGCGCAGGAATTGGAGGGCTAAGGAGATACCCCTGCACTTCATCGCACTCCTGCACTTGAAGAAAGGAAAGTTGTTCTTCTGACTCTACTCCTTCCGCAACCGTCCGTATGCGCAATTTTCGGGCCATTGCAACGATCGCGGCTACAATAGCCAGGGAGTCCGCATTTCTCACATCAATATCACTAACAAAGGATCGGTCGATTTTTAGCGTATCAATTGGAAATTTTTTCAAATAGGTCAGCGATGAATAGCCGGTACCGAAATCGTCCAGGGCAATGGTGATATCCATTTTCTTCAGATCATGCAGTATGGAGATAGCATTATCAACATCTTGTATCATGGCGCTTTCGGTAATTTCGAGTTCAAGGTCATTAGGAGGGAGCCCGGTTTCTTTCAAGATTAGGGAGACCTTTTCTATGAGGTCGGGATCTTGAAACTGGCGTGCGGAGAGATTTACCGCAACCCTCAGCGGTGTAAAGCCCTCATCCTGCAATGCCTTGGCCTGCTTGCACGCCGTCCGTAATACCCATTCGCCGATAGATAAAATCAGCCCCGTTTCTTCGGCAAGCGGGATAAAACTATTCGGGGGGATAAGCCCTTTATCGCGATTGTTCCAGCGAACAAGGGCCTCCATGCCGACTATTTTGTTTGTCCGCAATTCATACTGAGGCTGATAATAGAGCAAGAACTCGTTTTGTTCCAGGGCATGATGAAGGTTGTTTTCAAGCTCAATCCGCTCCAACGCCATTTCGTTCATAGCAGGGGAATAGAATTGGTAGTTGTCACGTCCACGGTCTTTTGCACGGTAAAGGGCCGTGCTGGCATTTTTAAGCACTATTTCAACATCGTGGCCATCATTCGGATAGAGCGATATGCCGACACTCGTGGTCATGCGAAGCTCTTGATTCTGGATGACAAAAGGTGCTTTCATAACATCAAGAATCCTTTTTGCCACGACTGTAGCAAGCTGCGCTTCAGACAGGCGTGGAATTATAATGCTAAACTCGTCTCCGCCCACACGAGATACACTATCTCCCATGTCCTGGACATGATAGTCCATTCGGGAAACAGTATCACTTTGTCGAAGTTGTTGTGACAGCCTCGATGCAACAGTCTCCAATAGTTCGTCTCCTGCTTTGTAACCAAGCGTATCATTGATTCTTTTAAAGTGGTCTAAATCGAGGAAGAGCACGGCGAGCATTTTTTTGGTTCGGTTGGCATGGGATATTTCAAGCGCAAGACGGTCCATAAACTGCGATCTGTTCGGTAGCTTCGTGAGCGCATCGTAGTATGTAAGATGAGTTATTTTTGCTTCACTTCGTTTAATGTCTGCTATCAGACTGGTTATGTTACGGGAGATGACGATCACGCGTGAAATTGTTCCCTTGTGGCCATAGCAGGGATAGTAGGCCACATCCATATAGTCTGTCTCTGACTCTCTGAACTCAAATACAGATTGATCATTGACGATCTCCCCGCGGAGACATCTGTCTACTTTGTCTTTAATAAAGTCATTGAAAACCTGCTGCCCCCATACATCAGCAACATTCTGTCCAAGCACCTCTTGGAGTGTTTTGTTCCTTGCCTTCAGATATACATCGTTTACCGCCCGATAAACGTAATTTTCGTCGATAAGGGTAATATAATCCTGAGAAACATTGATCATCCGTTTATATTGGCGTAATTCAGCCGCTGCTTGCTTTAGAAGTGCTTCCGATTTGTTCAATGCTTTGCCCTTTTCAAGCGGTTAATAACAAAGGAGGTCTCCGCATAATGCACCTGACCCAATGGACCTGATATTATTAATTAATATGCTAATAAGACAGAAGATGCAAGACATTTGATTCAGTTACAATAGCATAGAAAACTTGCTTTATGGTTCCAAACCTTCTAAAAATGTAAGATAGAGGAGTACCGAACGTAAGATGGCAAGAATAACAGTGCAAATTTACGAAATCCAAAACCCCTGGGAAGCGGAAAGGCTAATCGAACTTGGCGTTGACCACTTGGGGAGTGTTATCCTTAGTGCAAAAGACTGGAAAGTCCCGCTGATCCAAGAGGTGGTCCGTCTCACAAAAGGGACGCCGATAAAAAACAGCGTCATACCTCTCTTTAACACGCCGGAAACTGTTCTTAGACTCCTTGAATACTATAGTCCTGATATTATCCATTTTTGCGAGACGCTGACTGACGAAGATGGGAAGGCAATCTCCTATAATCACTTGATAAACCTCCAGCATGCTGTTAGGAACCAGTTCCCCAACATTAAGATCATGCGCTCTATCCCTATCGGTATTTCCGGAAAGCCGAATGGTGTGCCGACCCTTGAAATCGCCAAAGACTTTGAACCAATAAGTGATTACTTTCTCACGGACACATGGTTGGGCAAGGAGCCTGTGGAAGGATTTATCGGGATCACAGGCAAGACTTGCGATTGGGATGTGGCACGAGAACTGATACAGGCAAGCTCCATACCTGTCTTTCTTGCCGGCGGAATGTCGCCGGAAAATGTCTGCGAAGGGGTCAAGGAGGTGAGGCCTTTTGGGGTTGACAGCTGCACTAATACGAATGCTACTGACGGTAACGGAAAGCCGATTCGCTTTAAGAAGGATTTTAATAAAGTGAAAAAATTTGTTGAGGAGGCTCAACGGGCGATAACAAAATCCTAACTTTTAACCTTTGCGTTTTTGCGGTGAATTGTTAAAAAATGGAGGAAATGACCGTGAAAATCATTGCGTTTGGTGATATCCATGAACATACCGGAAATGTAGGGAAGATAGAAGGGTTATCCGATGCGGATGCCGTTATCATTACCGGTGACCTCACCAACTTCGCGGGTGTGAGAAAAGCAAAAGAGGTTATAGAATACGTCTCACGCTATAATTCCCGAGTCTATGCCCAGCTTGGCAACCTCGACCAAGGAGAGGTAAACGGTTACCTGGACGAACTCGGCATCAACCTTCACGCCAATGGCATTATTATTCAAGGAGTAGGTGTCTTCGGCGTAGGGGGATCGAATCCCACCCCGTTTAACACCCCTACTGAATACAGCGAAGAACAGATCGAAGCGTTTATCCGGAAAGGATATGAAAAGATAAAGGACATCCCCTTAAAAATCATAGTTCCGCATGCGCCTCCGTACAATACTAAAGTGGATGCCGTTGGCAGTGGGACCCACGTAGGAAGCACCGCCGTACGCGCATTTATAGAAAAATATCAACCGCAGCTTTGCCTTACCGGACATATTCACGAAGCAGTAGGAACCGATAGAATCGGGGAGACCATCATCGTCAATCCCGGGATGCTGAGACATGGGGGATACATAAAGGTCGTTGAAAAGGGTGGAAGGATTAAGGCGGACTTGAAAAAGGTATGATGCTCATGTCACTTCGCGCCGGTCTCTCCCAATTGAGGAGAGGCCGGGTGAGCTTTTTGCTCTACCCTTCCTCTCACTTGCCAGAAGAAGGGGAATAAAGTACTAATGCTTACTTGCCTTGACCTTGTGTGTTGCCCGCAGAGTCGTAGCCAACTCTTTGATTTCACCAAGATCCTTGGTCATCATGGCCCATCCGTACCAGTAGGCATAGTCCGGATTGACGTGAAAGAAGCCTTGGTACGTCCGCATCCGGTGTTTCATGTACATCTGAAACAGGACTTGGTCGATATGGGACGCTTGGTCTGTATTGCCGCCACCGGTTCGCATGAAGTACAGGAAGTCCGGATAGGCAAATGCATAGTTGTCGGGCTTCTTGATGACGCCGCCTTTGTAGAGGGAGGCCACGGTCTCAATGGCTTCCGCCAGGAGGCGGTCCGCTTTTTTCATGATGACATCACCCATTGCAAGTTGTTCACGCGCATACTGTTCGGAATGGCACTTGCCGCAGGTCTTGATCATCTTCTCCCGCTCTGTGAGCCATGCCTTCTCTGTAAGCCGGGCAAGGTCCGCTGCCTTGACGATCTCAAGACGTTCGGTTGGTTCCCCCGTCTCAGGATTCAGAACGCCCAGCGCCTTGAGTATAGTCACCCTGTCGGCGGCCCACTGCGGATCTTCAGGCAGAGGAAGCCTCACACCCAGAAAGCCCCATGCAGTCCTGTTTTCGTGGGTTCCATCAGGCAGGTGGCAGTCCTGGCACGTGGGGGCAGCCGCTTTTTCGGGTAGCCTGCCGGACTCCTTCGCAAACCAGCGAGTGCCGTGCTTGGCGCTGCTCCACATCTCCCACTGCGGGTGATCGTATCCCATGTGGCATTGCCGGCAGGCTCTTGGATCGAGTGCCTCCCTTTTTGAGAAGGTATGCCGGGTGTGGCACTCGTCACAAGAGTTGTTCTGGTAGCGGTACCCCTTTTCCCTTTGTTCCTTTTTCTGGGCCTCGCTTTTGATGCCCATGTTGTGGCACCCCCCGCAGCCCCTGCCCCC
>JBDRFJ010000106.1:0-7837 GCA_043818915.1 Pseudomonadota bacterium
AGCAGGTCTCCCCGGATAAGAACGTGAACTGTCACTATGCAACCGCAGCATTTACCGTATCTCCTGAACCCGGGGCTTCGTTATGTTGTGCTAACTTACCCAGAGACTCGGCCTTATATGCTGTTTCTGTTCGTCGGCTCATAGCTTTGCACTCCGGCTTCCTTCAGACGGTCCCTCGCGGTTCCGCCCTTGCCTTCGGCTAGTATTTCTGTTTATGTCTCACGACATTAACAGGGTTCACATACAGGGGACTTACACCCCATTAGTTCACGCCCATGCCGGGCGTACACAAAAGGATGCACTTGACTGGTATTCCGCTGCCGCTACATACCAGCAAGTGATCCTAGTCGTTCGCCGCCTTGTGGCGCGATTATCATTAGGCGGGTACGGTAACGGATCATATTTCACGAATCTAAGTAATAATAAGGAAGGAGAAAATCGATGGAAAATGCAAAAAGGTTATTTTCAACACTGATCTGCCGGATGTCTTTTATAAAAACAATAGCTTTGGTAACCCTAATAGTTCTGACAATATTTATGCTGGTTTGCAAAGAATCAAATGCTGTTTCACAGGCCGATTACAGGGCAGCTTGTAAAGAGATTCCGGTAGTCGAACTGACAAATAACCCAAAAGCCTATGTTGGACAAAAGGTCAAGGTTACTGGTGAAGTCGTTGTGTTTGAAGAGTCCGGCAATCAGAAATCTGGGGTAAAAAACACAATACTTGTCATAGGAGTTAACGATCCTTCCTCAGCCCTTCCCAGCGGAAAGTTGCCAGTTTTTATCTCATATGTCGGGTCAACATCTGCATTTATTAACGATAAAGTAACTGTTTATGGTGAATTTTACGGTAATGATACACCTAAACTAAAATCAATTCAGGAAAAGACTTTGCCGCGAATAAATGCCAAATTCATTATAATAGAACCAAAAAAATAGAATAAAAAAGTGTAATATAGGGGAAATAAAAGGCAGTAAATAATACTGTATTGATGCAGGTTTGATCATACGAGATTATATAAGCAACTGGCGAACAAGCCAGTGGAGCGAATTTTGAATTCGCTAATGCTCGTTCAAGATCGCTCATCTTTGTGTTCAGCGGCTTGTGCTGCTCGCCGTTCGGCAGTATAAATGGACATTACAGATTGGGGGGAGGTTAGTATGAGAGCCAGATTGATGACAATAGGTATTATTTTCTGTGTATTCTTTATTTTTTCCACGTTTTTTATGCCATCCTTCGATCCAGGTGATAATAAAACAATTATTGTTACCATGACCCTTGTTCGGATAATCGGATCAATTGTTTTGGCCGTTTTATCATACCGCTACGCTGCCTCGATCGGGCGTAGTGCGATAAAATGGGCTTTGGGATCTCTCCTGTTTCCTTTTGTTGTCCCACTAATCTTATGCTTTCTACCGCGTCCTTATGGCCCTGTTGCTGTTTCGGAACGAGCAGCGGCATCCCCGGTTTATGAGGAACCACCTTCAAAGTATATGGAAATCTTAGAGCCTCCCCTGCCTCCAGTTGAAACCTTTTTAAGCTCAAAGGATAAAACCACATATAAAAACGCGCTTAAGCAAATCAATGATCAAGACGTTCTGAGGGAGCTTCTTGAAAGCGTTCAAGAAAGAGAGAAAATTGTACTTGTGCTGCGAAAGATTAAAAACCAGTCAATTATCGAAAAATTTGCGCAAGAGCACCCGGACAATGGTATTCGTATCACAGCCATCGGACAACTTAGAAACCAAGATTTATTAGCGCGCATTGCGCTGCATGATAAGACAACCGGTGCACGAATGGCGGCTGTAAAACACATTGCCGATGCCGGGATTCTTGCCGAGATCGTCCGAAACGATCCACATCCGGGGATCAAAGAGGCTGCGGCAAAGGCGTTGGAAAATAAACAGAACCATCAAAAAAATATTGAGGCATCCACCGATGCTCAGACCCCCGGAAAGGTGGTCCCTATCGAAGGGCCTTTGGAAACATCATCTAAGCCGAAGAATATGAAGAATGCGAAGCTTACACAAAAAGCAATTCAAAATCTGATAATAGAAAAGAGGCTGCGACCGTTGGGAAATCGACAAAGGCTTACGCATACCGATAATGACTATAACGTCAGGCTTTTTCTCTTCGCTGAAAAATCAGATGCTGAGACATATTACGAAGTATTTATTCAGTATGCTGAAAAAAAATCCCCACCATTTCCCATCGAAATTATGCTGACAAGAATCCATACGATATATGATGAGCCGTTTGGATTGATTTTTCCATACGAGCGGACAGACACTCGGCCTGAATATGTGGCATGGTTTCGCGATGCAAATCTGACATGCAATGAGAAGCTTCGGAATTTTCAACCAGCGGATCACCAGTATGAAATGTTAAATCAGTACGTGAAGGAGCTTTATCATTGGACCATTTTAGTGCCCGAATTATTTGATCTGAATTTGGAGCAATCGAAACAGATTTTCAGTGATCCGCCTGGTGAAGGGTTTACGCCTCTAAAAATGAATTCCCAGCCGGATGAAAAATCAACTCACCAATTGATTCAAGCATCTGAAAAGGGGAATATTGATCTTCTCAGGGAATTATTAAATACGGGTGTGGATGTGAACGCGCGGAGCGAAGAAGGCGCGACGGCTCTCATACTGGCGGCATTTGCAGGCCATGGGGATATTTGTCGGTTGTTGATAGATCAGGAGATTGATATTAATGCAACGGACAAAAATGGATTTACTGCTTTGATGACCGCATGTGAGGCCCAAGTAGCTGATAAAGACCTTGTGGCGTTGTTAATAGAAAAAGGAGCGGATGTGAACGCCGCCAGCGCCGGAGGATCAACTGCGTTACTCTCTGCCGCAAAAACAGGAAACGGAGAAATAGTCGAATTGCTTTTATCAACGAGCGCGGATATTAATGCCAGAAACCAGCATTTCGTAACGCCCTTAATTTGGGCGGCGGATCAGGGGCATAGCCAGATCGTAGAGTTGCTCGTCGCCAAGGGCGCTGACATTCATGCAAGAACCGATAATGGGTATACGGCACTGGCTATTGCGCAGGAGAATGGCCATTACTCCATTGTCCAGGTCCTCAAAAATGCAGGGTGAAGCAAAGAACTCCAGGGGGCTTTGTGTACGTCCATAAAAATAGAAATTAATAAAAATGTATTTGAACGGTAGAATATTTCACGTTTCACCAATTAAAATAAGCAATTGAGTTTGTTTTAGTAAATCAAATTCAAATATTTTATTATGGGCACATTATTCGGACAATCATAAAGGTGTTTGTTTTCAATATGATACAAACAATAGACCTATAAAGAATTGGAAAAAATATAAATTCCACAAAGTTACCTACAAAAAAGAGAGAAGCATTGATGTTTTAAGTAGAGGTTTTAGTAACGCATTTTTCGATTTTTTAACAACAAAATCCCTTGACTGGGAATACGAGCAAGAATATCGCCTGATAAGAATTAAAGGCCCCGGATTCCAAAAAAGCAGCATGAAAAGCTTAAAAGGTATAATTTTGGGGGCTCGAATAAAAAAAATCCAAATGAAATATCAAAACAATTACTTGCAGAACTATGCAATATGGATACGCGAAGAAGAAGTGTTAAAAAGTTAAAATATTTCGCAGCGTTTAAGGATAAAAATACATTTTCTATCAATATCAAGCAACTATTAAATATTAATGATGTCAGATTACATCTTGGCCTATGACAATTATATTGGAAAAAAGTTTAATAACGCGGCTGTAAGCAACCGATAGAAGCGGCGACTACGCCGCACACGTTATAAAATTAACAGGAGGCGGAAATGAATATTTTTAAGAATCTTTTTGGAGGTGGCTCTGAGGAGCCCATACAGCACGACGACAAAAAATTTAAGCGACTGATTGCAGATCTATCGATACCACCCAAGAACGAGGATATGCAGAGCAAGCAAGCCATCAAGGCCTGGAAGAAACTGGAGTCCATGGGCGCTAATGCCGTTCCTGCGATGATGGGCTGTCTGAACAACACAGAGGTAGTCCCCGAGGTTGCTACAACTCTGATTTATATGCTGGCAAAATTCCAGAATACTGAAATCGCAAAGGCTATTGCTGCTCAATTGAGCAGTCCTGATGCCAACGTACGCTTTGAAGCGATCACTGCCCTGCAGAATTTTAATGCGGACATACTGAATAGTGACGAGGTGCGGAAGCAGGTGATAAGAGCCAGCAGCGATGACAATGCCAATGTAAGTAACATAGCAATGGAAATATGCAGAGTGCAGCGTTACGGTGAAATGGAGATCCCGCCTTGGCATGCAGGCGCTGCGGACTGGGAGTCCCTGGCAAAGGCTTTTATCAAAATTGAATTGGTCAATGACAGCCCGGACTACAAAACCCTAAAGCAGAAACTCGCTGGTTTTCAGGAAGCGGAGCGCCACGGTGCTTGGATCAGAATCGCCCAGGAGATCAGCGACTTACAGCCGAAGCAGAAGATGCTCGCCTATCTCGAGGCCCTGAAGAATGATCCCGACCCCGACTCAGTGGCCTGGGATTGGCTTAACGGCTCATACAACAGCAGTTTGAATATCATCCAGCCGGGAGCCTCGCGTTCACTGAAGACGGTCAACAAAGCCATCGCAGATCTCACGA
This sequence comes from Pseudomonadota bacterium, assembly GCA_043818915.1. Classification (GTDB taxonomy): domain Bacteria; phylum Desulfobacterota; class Desulfobacteria; order Desulfobacterales. The sequence goes on from JBDRFJ010000106.1 coordinate 4,646, forward strand.
GGGAAAAGGATAGTTCCTAAACAAAGGATAGTGGAAGTAATTGGTTAGCCATACGAAAGGAGAAGAAAAACATGAAGATATTTCGAAGACTCTTCAGCAAAAAGGAACCGCCTTCCAAACATACTTTGGTAGCCAATGATCTCCGCTTTTTAGTCTGCGACGTTTTAGTGAGGCGTGGAATCGTGACAAAAGAAAGAATCGTCAGAGAAACAGATTGTGACTCGATGGAATGGTTTAGGATACGTCCACGCGAGTATGGAGAGTCCGGTAGTCACTATGGCATCCCAGAGATTATTGGTCATCCAGGGGAAGACAACCCGCTGTGGCCGTCTTGGTTAAAGCTCATCCCGACATCACAGCTTAAGGATGTGTGGCTGGAACTGTCCAATCTGGCTCAGGAGCGATGCCCTCTCGGTGGTCACCTCATGGATGAGGAAAACCTTCGTCGAGCGGTTTGCGAGTTTGCCGACACCCTGTTTTTTAGGCTGTATGAAGCGGAGAAGCAAGCACGACTGTAAACGTTGACCGAAGCCTCAGAAGTGTCGGAGTAAATTTCACACCCTGAGTGAGCGATGATTTGCAATCAAAGGGTGAGGAACAGTGGCTAATCGGGTAAGGGGGAGATTTTAACTCCCCCTCCCACACCATCCGCCGTCGCATAAACGCTATGACGGGACAGGCATAGCATGCGGGTCCGCACTGGGCGGTTCCCAAAGACTAACGGAAAGTAGTCGGTTAAAATATAACCTACAGTTCTTTGACAGACAATAGACCTTGATCCTTAAGTCCCGCCGTTGGCGGGATCATACCGGTTTGTGTTGCCAATGTACGGGCGCATTCCCATGGCCCTTTACGACTTAGGAACACGGGAATGGCCATATCCGGATGGGTGCCGAGCTTGAGAAGGTTACGCACCTTGGTACGAACATAACGCCACTGCTTCCAATTGCTGGCGATTGTTGCCTACAAAATACTTGACCGGCGTTCTGCTCATCGCATAAACGAAGTATTAAGTCCAAATTCAACCTTAAAATCAGTAGCCTTAACAACCGGTTTAACGGACCTGTTGTGTCTTACCAGATCAACAATTCCGTATCGAGACATCATTTTTAGCGTTCGAGACAGATTGCTGCTTTTTTTTCCAGTGGCTATTTCCAACTCCTTCAGAGATGTCGGCTTTTGCTCTTTGATAATTTTTAACAATTGCCGATTCTCGCTATTGAGAACCTGTGCCATTGACTGCAAGGATTCAAACCAAACCTTGGGCTCGCCTTTTTTGGGTTTATATTCTCCCCGAGCGATTGCCATTGTCCTTTTCTTGTAATCCTCTCGCGACATGATCCCGAATTTTAATGTTTTTTTTTTGCCATAAGTTCACCTTGAAATCCATTACCAGATTGTCTGTTGATAGGCAATTGTCTCTTGAAGCGGACTCCAGTCGGAAAAACATTTCGAAACATCTCAAAAGATATCACCCTGGTGCAGCCGCTCCAGAAAATCCTCCACGGGCAGAACATCTAAGCCGTCAAAGTGATACGCCCTTTTGCCCGTGTAAATTCCGATCATTTTATCCACATGAATACGGGCGGAGTTATTCAGGTGACGCATGGGGTGTTCCCATTTTCTGTCCCATTTTTCCGCCAATTTCACTTCCAGACAAACAATGTGAGCGTTAGAGTTTGGCCGCTGTTTTCGGGTTTCAATAACAAAGTCGATTTCAACCCCGCTCGCTGTCCGATAGAAGGATATCGGCCGGTTTTTGTTTTGGATAAGATTGTAAACTCTTAATTCGTGGTAAATAAGATTTTCCAACGCTGTACCTTTCCAGAGCCTGTCAATAGGTTCAAAAAGAAGACCTGCTGCCGCTCTGGCAACGCCGGGGTCAAACCAGTAAAACTTCGGATGCGTTTGTTCCCGCACTTTGACCTTGGGACGATAGGCAGGGAGAAAATATCCAAGAAGCGTATCCTCCAGGATAGAAAAATAGACATCCACGCTGCTGCGCGGCACCCCGGCCTCCCGTGAGATGTTCTGTCCGTTTACCAATTGACCGTTCAATTGTCCGGCAATACTCAAAAAGCGCAGAAATGGGGGAAGGCTCCTTACAATGCCCTCTTGTTTGATTTCCTCTTTAATGTATGTATTAACATAAGAATTCAGAATGTCGGGTGCGTTTTTCCGGTCAAGTTGCACATATGGCAGAGATCCCCACTGGAGTGCAAACTCAGCGTCAAAAACGTCACCAAGTTCTTTGTAGGAAAAGGTATCAAGGTTGCGGGTAACTGCCCGCCCGCCCAAAAGATTGACTCCGCCGCGACGCAATTTTCTGGCTGACGAACCGCATAACGCAAACCGCCAGCCTTTGGTTTCCATCAGGCGGTGTACTTCATCAAGGAGTTGGGGTATTTTTTGAATCTCGTCAATAACAACCCAGGAATCCTTGGGGCGATTCCCGACGATGGCTCCCAGGTTGCCGGGGCTTTGAGAAAGCTCCAGGTACAAAGAGGAATCAAGCAGATCAAAAAAAGACGCGTCAGCCAAGACCTCTCTTAGCCAGGTAGTTTTCCCGACACCGCGGGGGCCGAAAAGGAAAAAAGAACGGTCGGGCAGCTTAAGCAGTCGCTTTACATGATTCTTTTTCATAGCACAATTATACAACTATTTTGTAAAAATGCAATGCAATCTTACAAAAAGAATGTAAAAGTAAAAAATAATTAAGCTGACTGTTTCCCAACGAGCGGTTCAACCTTATAAATCTTGAGCAGCTTGCCAGTCTTCCGACTTTCAATCTCCGATATACTCATATTGAATGCCTCAACCTTAATAGGCATGTATAGCCCGACCCCGAGTATACGCCCGTCCTTATCAAGCAGTCGGAACCTTGCCCCCGGATACCCCTTGCCTATGAAATCGGGAATGAACTCATCGAGCATTTGCCTGACCGATAACTCAATATTTCTTTTCTGTTCCGTCAATACATCTGTATGGTTTGATTGCGAGGCAAGTTCCTGTACTATGCTTGTTATCGTGTCGAGCCAGACGTAGACCAAACCGTTTCGCATGGAAAAGGCCCGGAACTGGTTGTTCCGGATGATGTTGATCTGCTTCTCTATCATGGAGAGGAGTTTGTCTTTGTCCAGCCAGGACAGGTCTACGGTTTCCGGCCTGCCTTCCCTTTTCCTGTCCGATTTC
>JBDRFJ010000107.1:0-18471 GCA_043818915.1 Pseudomonadota bacterium
CGGACCCGAAGGCCGGACTCCTCCGCCAATTGTAAAAGCAGCCTGAATGTCTCGTCAGTGATGCGGTGCTTCGAATAGTCAAAGTAGATGCCGACAGCCTCGGCAGTCATGCGCTCACCGCGCTTTGGATCGTCCGCGAAAAGCTTCCGAAGATGCAACTCCCGGACTTTCGGGTAATGGGCTTCGAGGGCCTGCCAGGCCGCGAGTTTGTTGAGTTGCGGAATACTTGTTGTCATGTTCATGTCCTTTCTATTGCTGCATTGTATTCGCCATGGCGCGCAGCCCGATTGAACCTAACGCGATGAACCAGGACTTGCTGTGCCGCCAATACGCGCCTATGACACATGGATAAGATACATTTATCAGAATACGAAAATCAATAATAATATCAAAACGGAGTATCTTGGAATGATTTATAATCGGCTTAGGTTATTTTCACTTTTGATGTGGGAATCAATTCATCAAAATAGCGCAATGCGTGTTTCCTGCCTTGAATCAATACCCTTCCAAAACATATTTTGTGTGTTGATTTCGAAATCAAATCCGCATCTTCAGGAAAAGATTCGGAAAAAATATATTACAACCAAAAACGACCCCCAAATTCCTGCTTGACCTCAAACCGATTTTTCACTATAGAATCTTTTAATGCCCGTTAACTTCAGCGCGCTGGAAAGCTGAGCGACCTGTTGTCGCTGTCTCCAGAGAATCACCGGACCGCGAGACCTTTGAAAAATGCTCAATTTTGTTCAAATTCAAGGAAGGCGAGAATTTTAACTACAGGAATACATTAAGTATTTCGAGGCTTAAAATTTGAGCTTGACGCCGAAATTGGGCAAAAGGGGGCGTTTTGCAAAGGTCTCATTTAGCAATCATCGCCCGCATCATATCACCCGCATTTTCTGTATGATCGGCAACGCTGCCGATCATCTCTACCAACCTGATTAGATAAAAAATTGTTACGGCATCGCCTTCTATTGCAAATATGTCATGTTTGAGCGTTGCTTCCAGGATATCTGCCTGATGCTCTTTTTTGCGCAGCATCCGAATGTGGTTCTTAACAACCTTCCGCTGTTTCTTGGAAAAACTCTTAAAATACTTCCGCGCATCTTCAATCATTTCACAGAGCATGTCGACAGGCTCAACAACAGAGTCTACCAGGAAAACAATATCGCCCCTGAGGTCTTCGGGAATCTTATCAGCAGGTCTGAATGACAACCAGTCCAGAACATCCTCAAAGGCGTCTATTACACTGTCCTGTTCCCTCAGGTACCTGAAGAATTGGAACTTGTCGACCGGCATCAACGTTCCTTTGGGGAGATGGCCCCTTATTCGTCTCTTGACGGCATCGGCCTGTTGCTCCAAATTGGCCACCTCGATCCTTGACCGTTCAAATATCTCACATTGAGTCGACAGGTAACACTTCACAGAACTTTGAAATTTTGCAGCGCCTTCTTTAACCTTTTCTGCATGTTCCTGAAGTCCTTCAAAAGGTGAAGCGATAAACATAGAAAGTATAGGTATGCGCATAAGACCCCCCTATGAGACCTTTGCGAAACTGCCATTTTCCCGTGATGCGGCGTCAGACTTCAAATTTTAATCCTCGAAATACCCAATGTATTCCTCCGGTTAAAATTTTCGCCTTCCTTGCCTGACAAAAAAATGTCACGTTTCGCAAAGGTCTCTGAACTTAAAGAAAGATTCCGGATAATATTTTATAAATAATCATACTCGTGATAGCGGCGGCAGGTACCGTGATAACCCAGTAAAGCATGATTCTAAAAACCACCCCAAAATTGACCGCCTCAATTCCCCTGGCAAGTCCAACCCCGATCACGGAACCGACAGCGGCATGCGTGGTTGATACCGGAAGCCCGAGTTTTGATGCCACAAGCACAGTCGTTGCGGCCCCAAATTCGACTGCAAAGCCACGTGTGTTTGTTAGTGTGGTGATTTTAGTCCCCACGGTTTCAATGACACGATACCCCCACATGGAGATCCCACAGGCGATTCCGATTCCTCCGAATATGAGAAGGAAAACAGGCACAGCAACCTGCCCGCCTATAGATCCGGTTTTTACCACAAAGTAGATGACAGCCAACGGTCCGATTGCGTTGGCCACGTCATTTGCCCCTTGAGACAGCGCCACATAACAGGCGGTGCCGATCTGCAAATGCTTAAAGATATCTTCAACGCCTTCCTCGCCTTTCTTCTTCGTATACCGTTGAAGGAAAAACCTCCCCAGGCATCCGATAATCGAGGCTAATATGACCCCGACTCCTATGGCAGAGAATGTCCCTAACGCCATTTTTTTCCCCAAGGGGGTCTTAAACAGAAAAGAGAGAACCACCACAAAAGACGTAACGCCGACAAAGTATGGAGACAATCTGATGGCCCTGTCAAGCAGGTTCTCCCGGGTTAATATAAACCGATAAATGATCTTAAAAGTGCCAAACGCCAGGATCATGGCAAAAATGGGAGAAATAATCCAACTGGCTACGATTGCGCCGAGTGTGATCCAATTAACCGCGGAAAAACCACCTGCTATGATTCCAAAACCCAACATCGCCCCTACAATTGAATGAGTCGTAGAGACAGGAAGACTTTTCCATGTAGAAAAGAACACCCACAACGCTGCCGCAATGAGCGCCGAAAGGGCTCCGATAAGAATTACTCGGTCATCGGCCAGCACATCGGGAGAAACAATCCCTTTCCTGATTGTTTCCGTGACATGGGATCCGATAAAAATAGCGCCCACTATATTCAGAATGCCGGCGATAAAAACGGCTTGGCGCAGCGTAATTGCCTTGGCGCCTACGGCTGAAGCCATGGCGTTTGCCGCATCATTGGCCCCGATGTTCCACGCCATGTAAAAGCCAAAGATATAGCCAACGATTAAGACAGTATATTCTAAAGTCATAGTGACATCAAATTCAGTGCTTGAAAGCAACCACGCCCTCTCGCAATATCTTTGGCGGGTCGACAGTAACATCTATCACAGTAGACCCTATATCACCTGCGAGATGTCCGCTGTCTAAAACAAAATCTGCCTGTTGGACAATCTCATTGTCCAACGCATCCACAGTTGAACAGGCCGGCCTTCCTGATATGTTGGCGCTCGTTCCGGTAATGGGCCGGCCAACAGCCTTGACCAGTTCCCTTGCCACTGGATGCCCAACCAGGCGGATACCTATTTTGCCGGTGCCGCCTGTTAAATTGTCCGGAATAGTTTTAGCGGCATCAAAGACCAACGTCACTTTTCCCGGCCAGTATCGTTTGATCAGGTCCTTCGCAGAGGCCGGAACATCTTGAACCAAAGGAGCGAGTTCTTTTAGATCGGCAATTAAGATCAGAATCGGTTGTGGATGATTCCGCTGCTTGATCTGATAGACCCTTTCTACTGCTTTGAAAGAAAATGCGTTTGCGCCAATCCCATAAAAGGCCCGGGTGGGAAAGACCACGATCCCATCCTCCAGAATGACCTTAGCAGCCTTATTAATGCTGTCTTGTAAATTTTCTGGATCAACGGATACGATTTCAGCCACGTATCTCTAACCTTGCGGCCTTTTCGGCTACTTTTTCCGCCAACCCTTCCTTGTACTCTTTTAGTCGCTTCGCAATCTTTTGATCCTTTACCGCCAGAATCTGAGCCGCCAGAATCCCGGCATTCTTGGCGCCCGCGCTTCCGATGGCCATGGTAGCGACCGGTATCCCTGAAGGCATCTGGACTGTTGCAAGAAGCGCATCCAGACCCTTCAAGGGAGAAGAATCGATCGGAACCCCAATGACCGGCAGGGTTGTGCATGCCGCGATCGAACCGGCCAGGTGCGCGGCGCCGCCGGCCCCGGCTATGATCACCCGAAGTCCGCGTTTGCGTGCCGATCTTGCATAAGTTGCCGCCCGTTCCGGCGAACGGTGGGCGGAAGCAATAGTCATCTCAAACGGGACCTTTAAATGCTTGAGAGCATCCGCGGCCCCCTCCATGATCTTCCAATCAGAGTCACTCCCCATGACAATCCCGACCAGGGGGATGAGTGGGGTGCGGTTGAGGGCCTTTTGACCGATATCTTTTCGAAAGTACGCGCCGGCCCAGCCAATTTTCGATACCGCGTTGTAAGCCCGGTCGATTGCATCCTCAATATTATCCCCCAGTGCTGTCACGCCTAAGACTCGTCCGCCGCTTGTTACGACTTTTCCGTTTTTGGATGCGGTGCCTGCGTGAAAGACTACAACATCTTTCATACGTGATGCCGCGTCAAGTCCCTTAATAGGTTTTCCTTTCTGGTATGAGGCGGGATATCCTTTCGCCGCCATCACCACACACACAGAGGCCCGCTTGTCCCAGGAAAGCTTGAGGTCTGATACATGCCCGTCAATTGTAGCCTCCATTACCTCTACAAGGTCGGTTTTCATTCGAACCAAAAGAGGTTGGGTCTCGGGATCACCAAATCTAGCATTGAACTCCAGGACTTTTGCCTGACCATTTTCGATCATCAGACCAGCATAGAGAACCCCCTTATACGGGGTCCCTTCGGCCTCCATCGCCTTGACCGTGGGAACCATGATCTCGTCCATTATCTTCTGATGGAGCGAGTCATCAATAACAGGCGCCGGTGAATACGCGCCCATGCCCCCGGTGTTCGGTCCCTTGTCCCCATCGTAGATTGCCTTGTGGTCCTGAGAGGTAGGGAGGGGCACTATCGCCTTTCCATCGGTAAAAACTAAAAATGAGGCCTCTTCTCCGGTCAGCATCTCTTCTATCAACACCGTATCACCGGCTTGTCCAAACGCCTTGTCGATCATGATCAGGCGTACTGCATCCGTCGCCGCCTTTTCGGTTGCACAAAGTATAACCCCTTTTCCCGCGGCAAGCCCGTCGGCCTTAACAACCAATGGCGCTTTTTTCTTTTTCAGATATGCGATCGCTTTTTGAGGGTCTTTGAACGTCTTGGAATCAGCAGCGGGAATGCCGTATTTTTTCATCAGGGCCTTGGCAAAACCCTTGCTGCCTTCAAGACGGGCCGCCTTGCCGCTGGCCCCAAATACGCGCAATCCCTTGCTTTCAAACTTATCAACAATACCGGCAGTCAGCGGGAGTTCAGGACCAACGACCGTAAGATCAATCTTTTCCTGGATTGCAAAGTTCAACAGGCCGTCAATGTCGTCTGAACTTATAGCCAGGCAGGTTGCCTGTCTTGCGATTCCCGCATTCCCCGGCGCGCAAAAAATATTCTTTACCTTCGGGCTTTGCGCAATCTTCCAGACCAATGCATGTTCACGGCCCCCCCCTCCGACTACCAGAATTTTCATTGGTTTTTTCCTCCTTGAGACCCTTGAAAAACGACATGACAAAACAATTGTTTATAACAAAAAAGAGAATACATGTCCATCACAGAAAGAGAGAGTGGCATAAAAATTAAAAAAAAAGTTGTATTTGTCATATTTGGTCTTATATTATATAACATTTTTGAAGGGGCTCATAGAGTTAGACCTTGAGACCTTTGTCGCAACGGTCCCAGAGCCCCTATGGTTTATTGGGACCTTTGCATAATGCGACATTTTTTCGTCAGGCAAGGAAGGCAAGAAATTTAACCGGAAGAATACATTGAGTATTTTGAGGATTAAATTTTGAAGCCTGACGCCGCATCACGAAAAAATGGCAGTTCTGCAAAGGTCTCATTAGGAGGTAAGATGGCACAGTCAGATCAGGAAAACACCATAAGCCTCTTGGAGGATGATGGAGAACAGATAGAAATCCCTAAGTTGCTTCCTATGATTTCTGTCCGCGATGTTGTGGTTTTTCCATACATGATTATTCCCCTTTTTGTCGCACGTGACAAATCGGTGCGTGCCGTGGACACGGCAATGTCTAAGGACCGTCTGGTTATGTTGGCCACACAGAAGGATCCCTCAGAGGAGCACCCAACGCCGGAAGATATATATGATGTGGGGACCGCGGCTATTATCATGCAGACGTTGAAATTGCCGGATGGTCGCGTCAAGATTCTGGTTCAGGGCTTAGAAAAGCGACGCATTCTTGGATATAGGGCTCGAAAATCGTTGTTTCGGGTAAAAATTGAGCCCCTGCCGGACAAACCGATAAAGAGGATGACGGTCAGGACCGAGGCCCTTATGAGAACCGTGTGCGAAAAGAGTGAAAAACTTCTCTCTCTTCAGGGGGAACTGAACATCGACGTCAGCTCCATCCTCACGAGCATTACAGACCCTGGGCGTCTTGCTGATATTGTCTCGTCAAATCTACGTCTGAAAATTCCCGAATCTCAATCCCTGTTGATGATGGTCGATCCCAAGAAACGTCTTCAGCGTGTACACGGATACTTAAACAGGGAGTTGCGAGTTTCTACCATTCAGGCCAAGATTCAGTCAAAGGTCCATGAAGAGATATCCAAGACCCAACACGACTATTTTCTGAGAGAGCAACTGCGAGCGATACGGGATGAATTAGGAGATGCTGACGATAAAGAAGAAATTTTAGAATACAAAAAAAAGATCAAAGAAGCAAAGATGCCGAAAGATGCGGAAAAGGAGGCTTTGAAACAGCTGAAACGTCTGGAGCAAATGCATCCCGAGGCTGGAGAGGCTTCTATTATTCGACCCTATCTTGACTGGCTCGTAGAGGTGCCGTGGAACGAATCCACGAAAGATGTCCTGGATGTCAAGAAGGCCCAGGAAATCTTAGATGAGGATCACTATAATCTATCTCAGGTAAAAGAGCGTATACTGGAATACCTGAGCGTTCGTAAGCTGAACAAAAAAATGAAGGGTCCTATTCTATGTTTTGTCGGGCCGCCGGGAGTCGGGAAAACATCTCTTGGCCGTTCTATAGCAAGGGCCATGAACCGAAAGTTCGTCCGTATCTCTCTGGGCGGCGTAAGGGATGAAGCCGAGATTAGGGGGCACCGCCGGACTTACATCGGCGCATTGCCCGGCCGTATCATCCAGGGTCTGAAACAATGCAAGACAAACAATCCGGTTTTTATGATGGATGAGGTAGACAAGGTAGGGGCTGATTTTCGCGGAGACCCTGCCGCCGCCCTTTTAGAGATCCTTGATCCTGAACAGAACTTCTCCTTCAGTGATCATTACCTCAACATCCCGTTTGATCTTTCAAAGGTCTTGTTCATCACCACCGCAAATACCATAGACCCGATACCCTCCGCCTTGACGGACAGGATGGAACTTATCGAGATTGCCGGATACACGGAAGAGGAAAAGCTTGTCATTGCCAAAAAGTTCTTGCTCCCGCGTCAGATAAAGGAAAACGGACTTAACCCCAAAGATATTGTTTTTTCAGACCATGCCCTGCTAAAAATTATTACCCACTACACTCAAGAGGCCGGCCTGCGAAATCTGGAACGCGAGGTAGGAAAGATCTGTCGAAAGACCGCTCGAAAGGTTGCCGAGGGACAGAAAGGTCCTTTTAGGATTACTGCCACTCTGGACCCCTTTTTAGGGGTACCAAAGTACTTGCCGGAACTGGAGCAGGAGATACACGAAGTCGGCGTGGCCACCGGGCTTGCCTGGACGCAATTCGGGGGTGAACTCCTTTACGTGGAAGCCTCGGGCATGAATGGAAAAGGAGAACTAATGCTCACAGGACAATTAGGAGACGTAATGCGAGAGTCGGCCCAGGCCGCTCTTACATACGCACGTTCTCACGTCCAAGATCTTGGTATTGCAGACGATTTTTACAAAGATCTGGATATCCATATCCATGTGCCCTCCGGTGCTATTCCAAAGGATGGCCCTTCAGCCGGTATTACAATGGCCTCTGCCCTGGTCTCTGCTCTGACGGAAAAACCGATTAACCGGGATGTGGCAATGACCGGCGAGATTACTCTGCGCGGAAGAGTCCTCCCGATAGGCGGATTGAAAGAGAAGGCGCTGGCAGCGCTTCGGGGCAATATTTATACTGTCATTATTCCCGAAAAGAACAAAAAAGACCTTGCCGAAATTCCCAAAAACCTCAGGAAAAAGCTTCGGTTTATCCCGGTAAAACATATGGATGAGGTTCTTAAGATAGTCCTAATGCCAAAAAGCGAAGAGCAGAAAGCAGAGAGTAAGAAACAGAGAGCAAATATCTGACATGAAAGTTCTCGGGATTGATACGGCAGTGGCAACGGGGAGCGTGGCAATAATAGAAGACGACGTCCTTGTTGGCGAGATGCTCCTTACAAGCCGGCGGACTCATGCCAGGCGTGTCATGAAATCATTGGATACCCTCCTTTCCGTGACGGAGTACACACTATCCGATCTTGACGGATTTGCAGTGAGTATCGGCCCGGGAAGCTTTACCGGTCTACGGATAGGAATCAGCACGGTAAAAGGATTGGCCTTTTCCGTAGGAAAACCGATTGCGGCCGTCACCACGCTTGATGCCCTGGCAAACCAATTTCCGTCCTCTAATAAACTGATCTGCCCTATCCTGAATGCCAGAAAAGGTCAAGTGTACACGGCGCTCTATCGGACCGATGAAAATGGGGCGGTTGTCCGGGCAAGTGATTACGCGGTTGTTTCTCCTGCTGACTGGGTACGCCGAATTACAGAACCCGCCCTTTTTGTGGGAGACGGCGTCGAGGAATATGGTTCCCTGATAAAAGAGAAATTGGGCTCACTCGCCCATTTCGCGCCTCCTTTTTTAAATACCATTAGGGCCTCGGTAGTCGCTTACATTGGAATGAAACGTCTGAAAAACAAAGAGCCGGATGACGCAAAGGCCCTCGTCCCTTTCTATATTCGCCCTTCGGAGGCTGAGTTAAAAAAAACCGGCGGGGCGCTCTCCCTTTAAGAGTAGATAGAGACCAGTTGACCGCGATTTTCTCCCCTTTATCTATTGCAGAAAAATCTGTATTTTGAAATGATACTCAAAAATAACACCTCCCACGAACACTGTCATCTGTTCCCCTTTACAATCTTCTTATAAAATGGTAGCTTATAACTCATACGCGGTTCAGTTCAATATGTTTTATCCGGCACCTCGGATAAAGCCATAAACGTTATCTTTCGAGTATCTATAGTCACTTGTTGCGGAGGTAGAATGCGATGAGACTAAAGGTCGTTTTGGAGCCAAGTGAAGAAGGTGGCTACACCGCATATGTCCCCAGTCTGCCGGGCTGCATCAGCGAAGGGGACACCAAAGAGGAGGCGTTGGCGAATATCAAGGAAGCAATCGAACTCTATTTAGAGCCGGTTGAGGATGATGCGAGTTATGCCTCCGGTACCGAGGTCATGGAAGTAGCCGTATGACCAAAGTGCCAAGCATTGGATATGAAAAGGTTGTTAACGCATTTCAAACGATCTACCTTGGCGCATATTTTGAGACAGGCCCATCTAACTGTTGAAGAGTTTCAATCTTTATTATGATTGTTAATTGCGTCCCAAAAGCCTCAAAAGCCTGGTCATTGCTCATGCTTACTCCAATCCCTGTCAGAACCCAGGAACCAACCACCCGGCCTCAAAATCCGTCCAAAACTTATTGATATCATATCTTTTTTGTGTCATTATTATCACAAACATGGGATAGATTTGCTGAGTTTGTTGCACTGCACAGAATAGGACGTTATTGTCAATTACAGAATCCGATAATATTTGATATCCTGTATTCTGCATAGTATATAGTACCCCTTATTTAAACCATGACGCAAAACACGGACCGTTATCCAAAGATAGTCAATACAGCCCATTACCATATTTGGACTGATGCTTTACATGCACGTGCGTTGACGCATCAAGCGGCCAATAAGTGGGATCGCGGGACATACGTTCGCTGGGCAATTACAACTGCATGGACAGTTTTCGAAATGGCGTGCGAAGATGCACTCGAAACGACGGGCATAGGACGTCGGTTCAAGGATTACTTAAACGTAGCGATAGAACAAAAGGCGTTTGCCGCGATAAACTGGGGTTCCGGAATCTGGCAAAAGATCTCACTTATACATAAATTGCGCAAGGATTTCGTTCATGTGAACCCTTCTCAAGACGCACTCTTTCCAGAAGCGGACGAGGCAGACAATGCTATTGAAGTTATACGGGAAGCCATCAAGGATATCTACGCTCGTGCGGGAAGGGATGCACCCAGCTGGGTAGAGGATGACTACGATCAAGGTTGGGACAAGGGCTGGCGCTCTATTGCGCACGCGACAATGACGAGGCGAGAAGTAGACCCAAATGCGGCAGATACCATACGGGTAGGCTATATATACAAAGATAGGGAGCACATAAGCGAGGTGCTTCCAGCGGGTACCGACCTGAAACCTGTAATAGAGCAGCTTTTACGAGACATTAGAGTGCCCATTAGTCGAGTGCGCGCTTATAAGGGTAATGAATTGATTGTTGATAGAGAAATTTCTATGAGAGGTACCTAACCGTGTAGCTCAACTCGCCCTGTTGAGCAGTTTAAAACAACTACTACAGCATAATCATATAACAGGGGAGCTGGGTCAAGGACCCCATTGCTCCTGATGAGTCCATTATACATTTTGATAAGGAACAATTATGAAAAATTCAACCAAAATGCCGACGTACCATGAGCTGATGAATCCCCTGCTTCAAGCCCTTCATCAATTGGGAGGTTCCGGGTCAATTGAGGAAATCGCTCAGAAGGTTGTAGAATTATCTGATCTACCCGAAGAAATATTAAACGTGCCTCATAATCCAGAAAAGAGTAGCCAGACAGAGATTGAGTATCGTTTAGCATGGGCTCGTACTTATTTGAAAAAATATGGCATTTTGGACAACTCTGACCGCGGTATCTGGATAATTGTTCCTGAAAAACGAGAAGTAACCAAGGTAAATCCTCAAGAAGTTGTTAAAGCAGTTCGTGCCGAAATCAAAAAACAAAAAGAGCTGGTTCAAAAAGAAGATGTCATTAAGGATGAAAACGAGGTAGAAATTCCTGATGAAGCTGAGTCATGGCGTAACATTCTTCATCGCCTTCTTACTCAGGAGATTTCTCCTGATGCTTTTGAACGCTTAACAAAACGAATTTTGAGAGAATCCGGCTTTGTCCAAGTCGAGGTGACAGGGAGAACAGGCGATGGAGGGATTGATGGCAAGGGAATTATGCGCTTAAGTGGCCTTTTAAGCTTTCATGTAGTCTTTCAGTGTAAAAAATATCAAGGCTCTGTTTCCGCTTCGGACATTCGGGATTTTCGAGGCGCCATGATTGGCCGTGCTGACAAAGGTTTGTTTATAACCACCGGAACATTCACACGTGATGCTGTCCGTGAAGCTACACGTGATGGTGCTCCACCCATTGACTTAGTGGACGGAGACCACCTTGCAGAAAAATTAAAGGAATTGGAGCTTGGAATAAAGAAAGAATTAGTCGAACATGTCTCGGTTGACGAGAACTGGTTCAAAATCATTTGAAATGCATAATAATTCAATCCACCAGACCGAAAAAGCTATGGCGTTTTTCCCATTAATGTTATTTTGTATAAAATTTAGCACCTGCCAATTTTATCTTGGCTTTTCCGGCCGGTGACTTCCTCGCTATGCCTTATCAAATATGAAAGGGGAATGAAGTTATATGAAAACGCGAATATCAATAACCAACACCAGATTGATGCTGATGCTCCTATTTGTTGCTTTGGCCTGCGGATGCGCGTCTCACATTGAGCATAGGCCCGAGGACAGGTTCCAGAAAGCTTCGCCTCCACCGTCAGGCTACATTTTGCTATATATCTCCCAAAACGATGGAGGAAGATTTTCTTATTATGTCGATGATACCAGATTTGCTACCCTGAATGACCAAGAGTACACTTGGATTTACGTGAAGGTAACCCCGGGAAAGGAACAAATGATTATGGCCAGAGAAAGAGGCTTTCTCAGAACGAGGAAAATTTGGTTTGAGAATCGCTTCATAGAAGGACGTTCCTATCATTACAGCGTGTCCAGTAATACCCGACCCGAATACCCCAATAGCTATAATCCAAACCCAGGGAGGGTATTGATAACTGGCATTGGCTCGGCCAGCTGGGATACTCTCAAAAAATGTTATTACGTAAGGCCAGAGGTGGAAATCATAGATGTGGCTAACCCGGAATTGAACGATAAAGCTCAACAAGAGTTTATGAATACATACGGCGCGGGACAGGGTGCGACTTCTGTTTACGTGGGAGATTCGGATACGTTTTTAAGAGGCGGTCAAGCGGATTATTATCAAACCAGCAGCGGTGGAGAAACGGTATGGCATACGATGAATACGGTGCCGGTGGTTACCAGCACCACTCACGGCACAATTATCAATGCGCAACTGATCTCGATAAATTTAACGCGCTTACTTGATCCGACAAATGCTATACTGAGTAATATACCCATAACCATGAGCGCATTAAATAACACTAATTATGCTAATTATGGCATTTGGGGAGCAGCAGAGGGAGTGACCTTTAATATATCGGCAATAGTAAATTATGACGCTGTATCAAAAGCATGGGTGGCAAGCAATCCTACTTTCCAGACTGTTGACGGCGGTAATATGGTTGCTTTAAGCACGATGCTGTCGAACGGAGATACCGTGTATGTTAATATCCTTAACGGCGAAGGATTTAATAACCAGACATTAAGAAACAGTGACGGTAGCAAGTATGAACCCAGCCTTGGGTCTGTGGCAAAAAACCTGGGTTGTGAAAAAATCACCTCCAATTCACAGCAGGCAAGTTCGCTTAAGGTTTCCTTGAGCGTAAGCAAAAACGGCGAATTGAACCTGACCGAAGACGCGAAGACCAAGGTTAATAAATTCCTGGAATCAGCAGAGGCAAGAGGCCTGTAATCAATCTGCCCTCCGGCGCCAACGTGGAGAAGACGGTCCCGAACGTCCTCCCTACAGAAAATGAGCTGGCCGGAGCACGCTTTCAGGGCGAGTACGTTGCCAAGATTGCTAAAAAGCTTGCCGCTTAGGAAGGATTAGCGGCCGCGTCTAATCGGTATGCGCGGCCGACATCTCCTTACCACCTGCCGCCGGGGCAGTCCCAACCCAGATCGCCCAACTCCTTACGACACTTCAACAGGTGTTTGTCGCGTTTCTTCGAAAGCTCGGCGGAAAGACCCGCGATTTCGTCGGAAAGCTTCTCAATCTTGCCGTCGTCGACTTTTGGCTGCGCCCATAGGGTTTTTAGTTCGACTTGTTTTGCGGCCAGTTTCTTTCTCAACTCCAGGGTGTCCATTAGATGCTCGGCCCGCACCTCCTCACACTTTTCCCGCTGCTCGGGTTTCATCGACTGCCATGCTCTGGGCCTCATGTAGCCATGGCCCCGCCCATGCATACGATAGCCCATACCATAGCCATGGTGATCGTCGCCCATCATGTGGCCTTGACCCATCATACCGTAGCCGTAGGTGTCATCGCCGCCGGGTTTCTCTACCTCCTGGCACAATGCGGGCACGGCCAGGCACAACGCCAGCCCCAGGACCATAAGTACAAAAAAAGTCTTTTTCATTTTCGTACCCTCCTTTTTTTGGAAATTTAGTACGGGTTATTAATGAAGAATTTTATGCTGTTAGTGAAGCTGTTGATTTGTTAGGAAGAACGAAAGGAGAGCTTTGCACAACGCGACATTTTTTTGTCAGGCAAGAAAGGCAAAAATTTTAACTGGAGGAATACATTGGGTATTTCGAGGATTAAAATTTGAAGCCTGCCGCCGCATCACGGGAAAATGGCAGTTGTGCAAAGCTCTCGAAACCTTACCGGTAGAACAAAGTCCAGCTAAACTCATTATGAACTAAGTCCAGAGGCATTTCAAGCGATTTTTTTGCTCGCTTGTCTCCCCTGCCAACTGTGTAACATCTTCACACCTTTCCCAGTCGGTTTCCCCCAAAACTGTTACGTTTCGTTACACCCCTTATTTTACAAAAATGGCTAACCAATTAATATAATATAACAATCTCGTAGTGGCAAAATTTGGCATTACTCTTGCTATATAAGATTTTGTTTGGGGTAAGAAGGTGATTTGCTGTATAATGTAAAAATAGCAGAAGAATCAGACTGTAGATTTTCGGCATATCGCTGAACCATATCACTGAGAGACCTGTTTCTTAGAATAGTAATACCACGCATCTTACCACTGACGATCAGGATCTAATCTTTTCAAATTACCCGGAATCCTATGAGCAAGAAATTGAAACTATAAAAACACAGCTTCGTAGATTGGGAAATACTAAGACGACAAAAGGAATAGTTGGGGATACCCTTAACTAACTAAATTTACTGCAGCCTGGAGTAGTGGTCATCGGGTTTTAGAATAGTGTAAGTTAAACTTAATCAAGAGCCCAAAGACCTCCAAAACTGTATTAGACGCCACAATATCATATTATAAAGGAAATATATAGCGTTAATATACAGATTTTTTCCTGCTTAATACAATTCGTTGGACTAGAAATGAGGGATGCCAATGAAGGAATATAATGGTGCAATGATTCAATTTTTCCACTGGTACACACCTACAGACGAATCGTTGTGGGGGCTGCTTGCGAAAGAGGCATCCACTCTTGCCGAGGTTGGCATCACCTCCGTCTGGTTACCTCCAGCATACAAAGGTGCAGGTGGCGTCAAGGACACGGGTTACGGGATTTATGATCTTTTCGATCTGGGCGAGTTTGATCAGAAAGGCTCCATTCGAACCAAGTACGGAACGCGCAACGAATATCTGCAGGCGATAAAGGCAGCACAGGCGGCTGGCCTGCGGGTTTATGCCGACATCGTCTTTAATCATAAAATGGGAGCCGATAACGAAGAGGAGTTCAAAGCGACGCCTTACAATCCCGAAAACCGCAACGAGCCCATCGGCGAGCTACAGACTATCAAGGCTTGGACCCACTTCAACTTTCCCGGCCGAAACGGAAAATACTCCAAGATGGAGTGGCACTGGCGGCACTTCAACGCTGTAGACAGTAACTCGATGGCAACCGATGACAATGCTGTCTATCTCATCGAAGGCAAAAGATTCCACGACGACGTTGATCAAGAAAAAGGCAACTTTGACTATCTGATGGGCTGCGATCTCGACACCGATAATCCCGAGGTACAAAAGGAGCTTTTCTATTGGGGGGAATGGTATCTGGATACGACCGGCGTCGATGGATTCCGGTTTGATGCAGTTAAGCATGTTGAAGCCGGATTTTTCCTCGACTGGCTTAACCATGTCCGCAGTCACACCGGACGAGGTCTATTCGCAGTTGGTGAGTATTGGTCAGGTGTAAACGCCGCGCTGGAACATTTCATAAAGGCAACCGAGAGCAAAATAATGCTGTTCGATGCCGGGTTGCATTACAGTTTCGCCGCTGCTGGACGCAAGGGTAAGGAATACGATCTGAGAACCATTTTCGACAACAGCCTTGTCAAAGATTATCCCGACCTGGCTGTTACGTTAGTCTGCAACCATGATACACAGCCGCTGCAGTCGCTTGAATCGACAGTGGAAGCCTGGTTCAAGCCCCTGGCGTACGCGCTGATTCTATTGCGACGAGGTGGTTATCCCTGCGTCTTCGCCGCTGACTACTACGGAGCTGACTACAAGGGGGTCGGCAAAGACGGAAATGAGTATGAAATTGTATTGCCCAGCCACAAGTGGATGATCGACCGCTTCCTTAACACCCGCCGCAGTCATTCTTTTGGAAAGCAAAACGACTACTTCGACGATCCGCACTGCGTGGGCTGGACCAGGTTGGGCAATGCAGAGCACCCTGGTGGCTTGGCCGTGCTACTCAGCATCGGTGGTGACGGTTTCAAGCCGATGCAGACTGGCTCTCCGGATACTACCTACATCGATAACACGGAGCATTTCAAAGAACCCGTGGTCACTAACGGAGACGGGTGGGGCGAATTTCGATGCAAAAGTCGCTCCGTATCCGTGTGGTTGCCAGGGGGCCAAAGGGGACGTCCGTGACATTTTGACATTCTAGTCGGGAGGAGCCATGAGGAACGAGAAAGTTAATATTTCACGGGCGTCCCGATTGTCTTCCCGATTGTCTTCTTAAGGACCCCCGATAACGGGACTCTGAGAAGGCTGGTTATCGGGGACAAAACGCGCGTTAGCTCCCCATTCGGGGCTTATAAGAAAGGAGGTTGAAGATGCAGGCACGTGCACCTCTCATGATAGAACACCGTTTGATCGAGCGAATGATTGGGATAATCAAACGGGCCCTGTCCCAAATCGAGAAAACGGAAAAGGTTGACCCAATATTCGTTGATACAACAGTTGACTTTATCCGCACATATGCAGACAGAACTCATCACGGGAAAGAAGAGGATATCCTCTTCAGAGATCTGAAGAAAAGGGAATTGTTTGAAGAAGACAAAAGGTTGATGAATGATCTGATAGAAGAACACGTTCAGGGGTGAAAAACCACTAAAAAGCTCATAGACGCCAACAACCGTTATCGAAATGGCGACAAATCGGCTTTGGCAGAAATCGCATCTCATCTTTCCTCATTGGCAGACTTCTATCCGAAACATATTGAAAAAGAGGACAAGGCCTTTTTCCCTGCTGTAAGAAGGTATTTTTCCGAGCAGGAAGACCAGGGTATGCTCGATGAGTTTTGGGAATTTGATAGGAAAATGATCCATGAAAAGTATATTTCGGTGGTAGAAGCGTTTGAAAAACAGTGAAGAGCCCCGAACCAGAGGCTGCACTAGGACCGCTCATAAACTCGCGGCCTGTGAGCCTCCGCGGTTAGGCAATTGGGATGCGACTACAGTTACCTAACACCTGTTCAAATGTCGCAGAATAGGAGGATATTATGAAATGTAATGTAGGAAAAGCAGATCGAATTATAAGAGTGATTCTGGGAGCGGGTATCATTGCAATTGGCATATATCTAAAGTCCTGGTGGGGAGCAATTGGTGTCATTCCAATTATCACTGCCGCCATCGGGTGGTGCCCTGCCTATTTACCCTTTGGAATATCCAGTTGCAAAAGGTAATAGTTGCCTAACAATGGCATGCACTCGGACAAAATAAAGCTGCGCCGCTACGCTCTGCAGCTTTATTTTGCCGGTGAAGCGAGCCGAACCTGATTTGAGATGGAGTTGCGAAAGAAAAAAATGTTAAGAAATGAAGGCGAAAGCTTGAAACGGGTTGTTGTTTGCACGCCAAAACGTGAATATGCCCGTGCCAGCAACTTTGAAAAGCATAATATTGGCGAACTGGGTAATCCAAAAGTTGTAATTCAGCAGCATGATACGTTGAAATCCAAACTTAGCGAGTTTGGGGCTGAAGTGATAGATATTCCAGAATTAGATGAACATCCAAATTCTGTTTTCACGCGCGATACAGCGCTTTGTACGCCGCGAGGATATATAAAACTCCGGCTAGGCCTAGAAACTCGACAAGGCGAAGAGGAGTGGATGGCCGCAATTTTAGATTCACTTGGCGAATCTTGTGTGGGTGAAATCAAAGCACCAGGGACAGTTGAAGGGGGAGATGTTGTACTGGCAGGGAAAGTTGCATTTATAGGGAAGTCAATACGTACGAATGGGGAAGGGGTAAGACAACTTTCTGCGCTGTTGAAGATGATGGGATATGATATTCGGGTAATAGAATTGCCCAATACAGTCTTGCATCTTGATAAAGCCTTGATGGTTCTTGGCCCAAAACAAGTGCTTTATTGTAGGGAGCTAGTATCAAAAGAAAAGATAAAAGGCTTTGAAGGAATTGGAATATCTTGTGGAGGAGATACCACAGCGAATATTATCTGTTTAGGAGATAAGGAGCTGATCGTAAATTGCTCAAACTCAATCGTGATAGACCTCCTGGAAGCAGAAAGATATATAGTTCATAATCTTGATTTGGGCGAATTTGCCAAAGGAATGGGTGGACCAAATTGTCTCATTATGCCTGTCGAGCGCGGTGCCTAACCCCGCACGCACTTGACCGGGCTTTGCCCCGAGGGTAAGCGGCACGATTTGCCAAGTTTGTTTATGGCCAAACGGCAGTCGGCGCCAAAACGCCCGGCAAGTGATGTAACCGTTGGTTTCAGAAATATAGGAAAGGAACATAATGGATATTCAGACACTTACAACGTTCTTCATGTGGTGCACAATCATAAATGGCGGCATCTTGATTCTGTGGACAGTGTTCTCCGTGTTCGCCCCGGATTTAGTGTATCGCACGCAAAGCAAATGGTTTCCCATTCCCCGAGAAACCTTCAACGTGGTCATCTACTCGTTCCTCGGGTTGTTCAAAATCTTCTTTCTGGTCTTCAATGTCGTTCCCTACGTCGCCCTGCTGATCATCGGATAAGAAGGAGCATCCAACAAGAAGAGCATCCAGGCGTCGTCCTAAAGATCGCGCCTGATGCTCCACGAGGCCCCAGCAAGCAGGAATGAATATGGTCTGGGTTCGTGCTTCCGGTCAGGGCGTCCCCAAAGCGGGTGATTTGCGGCGGCATAAAAAACGAACAATAGGCTTGCAAAACAAAATCATAAGGAGGAATAATTGTGAAGAAACGAAGT
>JBDRFJ010000108.1:0-3296 GCA_043818915.1 Pseudomonadota bacterium
GCTGAATTTCATCCTTCATGAACACCTCCTAAATCAGTTTTTGTGTTCATGAGAATGACATGGTGACTATTCGATTTTCAAAGAACAAATTCTACGATGTCATGGCACCTTTTTTTGTCCACGATGTCGTGGCACTCAACAGCCAGGAATTAGAATCGGCATCCTGCCACCAATAGGATAGACCCGCTAAATTTATAACCGACAGTATCGTCCGCAAGAATTTTCGTTCCCCCAGCACCCCGGCAAGATTTCTTGCTTTTCCACCTAAGGCATCCCCTTTTATCAGAAGATAACGATATACAAGCTCATCGGCAAAATTATCACCGGCAGGCTCAAGGAATTTTTCAATAAGACCCTTTATTGCCACTATTTTGTCTTCATCTGTCAAATAGTTCAAGGATTTATCGGAAAGTCCTGAGGCCGTGAGCAAGCCAGCTCTCAGGTCATCAGCCTTCAATAGGTCTTTTGGTCTTTGGACTCCGTTGGCCATAGCTTTAAGGGCTTTGGCTTCTTCGACATAAGGAACAGCCAGATAGTTTTTTTCCAAGGCAAGCAAGATGAATCCCGCCCTGGTTTTTTCTCTTGGTGTTACCAGGTCTGCTGCGCTTTGAATGATGTAGCCCTTTATCTTTTTTGCCATAAGTACACACATTTCCTGATTTCAGTTCGACCATAGCTGCCCATCTGTTGGCTACTGTTTCCCTTACCTCTTGGTAGAACAAAAATTTTGTTAATATGAAAACCAAAGTTATCCGCAAACTCCGAAAGAATTAAATCCACCGGAATTTCTTCGCCGCCATAGCGGACATTGTCATTAACCATTACGCAATAGCCGCCGCTTCTTGTCACTCGCGCCATTTCATAGATGACAAAAGACAACTCTAAAAAATAATTCTTTACCATTCGCGGAATGTTGTTGTTATTGAGCTTTTTCAGTTGATTCAACACGGCAAGTACCGAATTTACTTCACTCATTGCTGTCGAATTATTATAAACACTAAGAACCCTATCAAAGGCTCTCGATTCACCCATTGATGCATAAAATTGATTTAGACTGTCTACTTTCTCTTTGTTTTCTACGGTGCAAGAAAGCATTGATTGACGCAGATTGCGAACCTGTTCATGGTCAAAGCCGAGATAGACCAGTTCTAAAGCATATGTTCTTGTGTAGTCATAACGATTGCAATAAGGAGGCGACGTAATGATAAGATCAAAGAAATCGTCATCAAAAGTTGGTAATGTTTCAAGACATGAGCCTTCAATGATAGTTACAGGATGTTCAGTTTTCTCTGTGCATTCGAACTGTTCAAACAAGGAAGCAGGTTTACTATGTGATAGATCATGGACAATATCGTTCAGTTTGTGCTGAACAGCGTCCTGAAAAGTCAGGATCCTCCCCTTATCAAATGGCTTCCCGCCAAGCTGTCTTTTGGAACGATAGTCCCAGCGTAAATATTGTCCGTCTTTTCTTGTGTAGCTAATTTCTTCCAGGACGGCAAATGCCGCAAACCTCAATATAGTCTGAACTTTATCATCCTTTACTCCTGAACAGTAACCCAGATACTTATTTAGATTCGCCTCTGTCTCTTCGGGATAGGCGTCTTTTGTGATTGAAATATGGTTCATTGGGCAAGCAAGGGGATGGATGCTCTCAAGTTTTTCCCAAACATCCATAGCAGAGTATTTCAAGGCTTGGATATCGACCTCTTTCAGGGCTTGTCGTGTCTTTATGACGAAAGCGCCAACCGGCAGGATTTCGATTCCGTAGGATTGCCAGCCAAGTTCCTGCCCGGCAAAAAGAGTCGTTCCGACTCCGGCAAAAGGGTCCAAAACTCTTCCCGGCTTTGGTGAATATGCTGTTAAAAAGTATTTTACGAGATTGGACGAAAAACCTTCTTTGTACTTGAACCAACGGTAAACAGGCTCTTCTTTGTTCGCTTGGAAGCTTACGACTTTACGACTCAGATTGTTGGCAGTCTCCAACTTATTTGCAAATAGCTGATGCAGTTTTTGTCTTTCGGTAAGAAAAAGTGTTGCTGCTTGTTCCATGGCGAGAGCTTAACATTTTTTTATTTTTAAGCCTATAGAAATTCTCACTATCAAAGACAGTCGCATTCCACAGGAACAAAGAATGAGAAGTCGAGCATTTGCAGCTTTGATTCGGCATTCAATAAAATGCTCCAAATCTCCGGTATCAATACTTGTATTTGCAAGTGTTGCGTGCTCGCAATAAAGGTAGATCCAATGAGGAAGCACGCATGAGCCGGATGAACATAGGCGACGTCAGGGAAGCGCGCAAAGGAATTTTGCAGCCGGCATGATTCTTACCCGGCCGTCCAGGAGATCGTCAGATCCCCTCAAGGATACCTGGTAGAGGTAGGGGATCTGCAAACGTTCGCCGAAATAGCGGAGGGCTGGGTTCAAGGAATGGCCGGACATTTTGCATTCGACTGCAAACCAGGGCTTCTTGTCCACGGTGACCAGAAAATCGACCTCCCTTTTCGATACGTCGCGCAGATAGTGCAGGCCCATCCGGTAACCTTCCCGGTCTTCCAGGAAATGACACATTTTCAGGAGGTGCCCGGCGATCAGATTTTCAAAGCGGCTGCCTTCATCGGCGATGGCGGACCAGTCCCAGAGGTAGAGCTTGGGCGCTTTCCGCAGGGAACGAACGGTGCTGTGGGCGTAGGGCGTGACGAGGTAACAGTAATACAGTCTTTCGAGGATATCGACCCAGTGAGAAACGGCGCGATGGCTGACCTCCAGGTCTTCCCTGATGGACTGCAGCGAGAGGGGGGTGCCGACCCTTTCGGCGAGCATGTCCGCCAGCAGTTCAAGGGCGGAAAGGTCCCGGACATTTTCCAGGTCGCGGATATCTTCCCTCAGGAAACGATCCATCTTTTCCGCAAGGTCCTGAAGGATGGATGTTTCAGAATAACGAGTGATCAACATGGGATTTTTTATGCCATAAAGCAAAAAAAGTTGCAATATATTTTGCTTTGCCGCGAATGAAGACCGGTATCTAAGCGTCAAGTAACCAGAATCCGGTTCCTTTGATGAAGAATGAATGGTGCTTAGGGGGTCTATCCCAAACGTTTTCCAAGATCATCCAACTGTTTCCGGAGCCTTGCGGGGAGCCGGTCGCCGAACCGGCGGAAGTGTCTCTCGATATCGGAGATCTCGGCCTTCCATGCTTCGGCGTCGACGCGGAACAATTCCTTCAGATCCGCGGGAGGAATAGCGAGCCCTGTGAGGTCGAGGTCGCCCTCTTTGGGCATCAGGCCGATCGGGGTTTC
>JBDRFJ010000109.1:0-2048 GCA_043818915.1 Pseudomonadota bacterium
CCGAATGGCTTTGCCAGCTGCGGGCTGATGCGCGAGAGTACGGCATAAGGATCCACTTTCAAGAATTCCATCAGGTTATTACGTTTCAGTACGTCCAAGGCATTTTCAATTTCGTGATTGAGGTCTTCTCGAGGAACGAGAAGACGGCCGGCAAACTCGTTTGCCTGGTATTCAAAATTTCTGTATTCTGTGTCGGATAGGTTTTGGAGAATTACTTTCCATTCCTCTGCCGATTCGAATACGATCACAGCATACATGTCTTTGTGAAGGAAAAAATGGCCGAGTTCATGGGCAAATGAAAATCTCATACGGTTGGCGAATTTTTCATCCATATAATGATCGTAATCGACGGCAATCCCCGCCAAATCCAATCTGAGATAGGCTTCCATGTCAGTTGCCTGCATGAGACCGTGTTCCGGATCGATATAGAGCTTCAATTTGGATTCGACGATACCTTCAACATTGACAGGTAGTCTATCTTCCGACCAATACCGGTTACGGACAGCTTCCGCGCAATCCCAAATATCTTCCAACCTGAGCCATTTGCACCTGAACTCGGCCTGATCCAATGCCTATGCCTCCTTTTTGATCAGTTCTATCAGCCTGTCCAATTCCTCCGCTGTCGGTTTGTCGCTCCTGACCGTCCTGAAAAACAAAGGCAATGCATTTACGATCCTTCTGTCCTTTGCGATGTCCTCGGGGAGCATCTGCGCCCCAATGCGGGACAGATCCTTCATCGCCTGCCATTCATCCGACCCCTGCTCGATGCCGATCAACTCTCCGATGCGCCTCAGTTTCTCTTCGTCCTGGGGTGGTGAGAGAAGCCCCCTCTCTACCTTGCTCCAGTTGCTGGCATCCAAATCGAGCGCCTGGCAGAATTTTCTTAGAGTGATGTCTCTGGCGATTCTCCTTTCCTTGACAAATTCACCAAACATCGTCCCTCCCCCTTTCTTGGCTCACCTCCGTTCATTTCTTTCTCCTTTTCTCCCTTCGCTGTGGTTGATTATTTACCACGTGGTATAAATAATACCACACCGGGCGGATGTCAAGGATTTTCTCATTATCCTGCTTACTAAAACGGCCACCGTGCGCCATGAGGTCCAGCTTATCTTGCCCTGCCGCAAAGATGCGAAAAAATCATTGACCAAGGTATATCTGAGAAACTACAGGATCGAATCAAACGCCACCCGCTTTTTGAGAGGCGAGCTATGAATGTGCGGGCGTACAATAGGGATCGAAAACACATCTTAAATTCTATCAGAACCCGTATCCCCTACTGCCTTTTGCATAGCCACATCCACTTCAGATCGGAAGTCGCTCAAATCGTTCTCGCGCAGCTTTTGAAAAAATATGTTGTAGCCCGTTGGGGTAAGCATATTAAACTGGTATCGATACGGTTGCCCTTCCTTTTCAATCCATTCGTTCAATCGCAGAAAATGGGCTTGAGCATATTCATACTTCTTGATATTTTCCGGCGCCGGCTCTTTGATCTCTTCGTCACCCTTAATTTCAACAACAAAAATTTGTTCGCCCTGCTTGAGAAAGAAATCCGGGCTGAATTCACCCCTTTTGGGATGTTCGCCTTTCTTCCACGCGTATTCAATGAAATAGAAGCCAACAGGTGTATTTTTGAGCCATGCATCCATACTTACCGCATTTTCATGTTTGCAAAGTTCCCTGACGAACCGCCGCTCCGGTTTCATATCCGCAATGATCAAGTTTGCCGGTGTTTTGAAATTATTGTCATTTGTGATCAGCACGCGGCCTTTCTCATAATCTCCGTCCTCATCTTCCACCTCATGGAAAAATTCTATCTGATCGTCAAGAAGTGTGCTCTTTGATTCCGGAGCATAAAAAACCGTTTTATATGCGCGCCTGATCTCTGCAGCGCTGCAACTTTCCACCTGACGTTCACTGGTATTTAAGCAGACGAGGGCTTTGGGGGATAATTTGTAAACGACCCTTTTGGCGACTTTTCGTCTCAATGTGCCCAAGGCCTGCAGGAACTTTTGGCGGTTCTCATCTGTAATTCTGCCCGTCCTGTTTTT
>JBDRFJ010000110.1:0-5369 GCA_043818915.1 Pseudomonadota bacterium
GCAAGAGGTGATATTGGTGCTTCCATGAACAGGCTGGCTTATGCTTCCGCGAACCTGGCAACGACCATTGAGAACCAGCAGGCGGCAGAATCCACCATCCGCGATGTGGATATGGCCTCTGAAATGACTGACTTTACCAAGAACCAGATCCTGCTCCAGGCTGGTACTGCAATGCTTGCACAGGCAAACATAGCACCGCAGCAGGTATTGGCACTCTTTGGGTAGAAATAGGCTAAAGGCTAAAGGCTAAAGGCTACAGGCAAAGAATACTACCCTTAAACCAAAACCCCGCTTCCTGAAAATGGAGGCGGGGTTTTGTTTTTCAGGTGTTTAGGCTGAAGGCTAAAGGCTGAAGAATGCGTAACCGTTAACTGTTAATCGTAAACGGTTACGTTTTTGGGTAAATTCATGTTGGCAGGTATTTTGCTTACTTTTAGTTTGCCGATAAAAAAACTTAAGTTTCAGGCAAATTTTTCCGATAACATTATTAATAACCGGAATATTTTTCCGCAGGGGTTAAACTATGTCGATTAGCACCAATCTTATCAGTGGTCTCTCAAGCGGTTTTGACTGGCGGAGCATGATAGACCAGTTGATTGCTATTGACCGCGGCCGGGTTGATCTGGTCGAGGACAGGAAATCTGAATACGAGTCACAGCTTGCTGAATGGCAAAATGTCAACACCATGCTGCTCTCCCTCAAAACAGCATCAGCCGCCCTGAGCACTGAGAGCGCCTTTAATGTGTATACATCGGGCACCACATCCAGCTCAGAGTCCGGCACACCTACGGCGGCCTCCAGCCTGCTAACCGTCTCAACCAATACATCGGTATCTCCCGCTTTGTATAACATCGCGGTAAATAATCTCGCGCAATCGGAGAAGATCTCTTCCACGAACTATGCGGCCACAGACACGGCGCTTAGTCTGACCGGCGATATCCTTGTGTCGGGGAAAGTGGTTAATATCGTATCGACCGATACCCTGTCAGATATCAAGGACAAAATAAATGCCGTAAACACGGGCTCAGATGCTTCAAACGTGACAGCAAGTATTGTTTCACACTCTTCCACCAATTATCATCTGATCTTAACAAGCGACGACACAGGAGAAGACGGGCTAAATATCCTTGAGGGGGCCTATGATAGTGGTGACAACATCCTTGAGGAGATGGGCTTCATCAGCGGTTCCACCACCATTAAGACAGCCACCAGTGATGGTGCCAAGAGTGATCTTTTTGACAGTTCCAGCGGGGCTATTAAGACTCTATTAGGATTGACCAGCGCGCCCGGTGCTACTATAGTAAAAGTAGGCGGTTTAGACGTAAGCATAGACCTCTCCAGCGCCGCCGAATCCCTCACGACTATTGCACAAAAAATAGATGCCCTTGCGGGTATCTCGGCCGAGGTTGTTTCCGAAGAAACCGTAAGCGGAGATACCAAATACCGGATAGATGTCAGCGGTACCACCTCCTTCACGGAGAACGTCGGAGGCAACGGCAATGTCCTTCAGACCCTGGGCATTCTTCAGGGGACGTACGGAACTGTCGCTGAGGTGCATGCAGGCACTGTGGCTCTACAGGACGGGACCGACACTCTCATCGATAACGATAATGCTAACCTCGGTACGAATCTGACGGCCCTGAAAGTCGGGGGGAGCTCGGTCAATGTAGCAGCAGGGGATACAATTACCATTTCTGGAAAAAAGCCGGATGGCACAGCTATCACCAGCACTGACCTAATCGTGAATACTGATGTTACTACGGTCCAAGACTTGATGACCGAAATCCAGAATTTATACACCGGTGTGGGCAATACGGTCACGGTCTCATTTGAAGATGGCAAGATAACCATCACCGCAGACACGGCTGGTAACAATCAAATGAAGGTGTCTGTCATTTCGGACAATGACAACGGCGGCACCCTCGATTTCGGCGAGATTTCCATGGTCGCCGAAGGCCGGAACATGCAGGTGGCTGCCGGTGAGGACGCGGAGATCGTAGTGGACAACGTGACCATAACGAATTCTTCCAATACTATCGAAGACGTTATTGCGGGCGCAACCCTGAATCTTGTGGGAGCAGACTCGGACACCACCGTTACCCTCAAGATAGAGCGGGACCTTGCCTCCATAAAGTCAAAGATCGAGGACATGGTCAGCGCCTATAACTCCATAATGGATTATATCAATGTTCAGTTTACTTACGACGAGGACTCGGAACAGGTGGGCGGGATCCTCTTCGGGGACGGCACACTCTCGACTATTAAGTCAGAGCTTATCAATACGGTCACGAGAACGGTTGCCGGGGCATCCAGCGCCTATAACAAGCTGGCGTTTATCGGGATTACCCTGGACGTGGTGGACACTGACGAGGGAGAATATAATAAACTCAATCTGATTATCGATGACGATGGCGCTGATGACAATGATCTCATGGATTACCTTAAAACAAATTTTAATGACGTCCGGAAGCTCTTTATAGCCTCAGGATCTTCTCCATACTCCAATCTAACGTATGTCGGCCATACGGATGACACCGAGGGAGGCGCATATACGGTTGCAATTTCGCAGCCCGCCACGCGGGGCACAACAACAGGGAGTGCGGCCCTTGCCGGGCAAATTTTAGTTGGCGAAGGGGTGACCCTCACGGACTTTGCTACGGGCAGGGTTGCTACCGTGAATCTCACAGTTGGTATGTACATCAACGATGTGGTCAACGCCATCAATTCGGAGTTTGCCAAGGAATACACGGAGCAACTCACGGGGGCTGGTGAAAACGCCGGTGTTACCTCCTCAACCTTGTTTAACGCAGGCTCAGTGGGCGGTGAAGATAACGATGTTATCGCGTTTTCAGGGACAAGACGAAACGGGCTTAGTGTCTCCGGGAGCTACACAATCAGTGATGCGACCACG
The DNA here is from genome assembly GCA_043818915.1 of Pseudomonadota bacterium. Lineage (GTDB taxonomy): Bacteria > Desulfobacterota > Desulfobacteria > Desulfobacterales. Next base: position 2,912 of record JBDRFJ010000110.1, read on the forward strand.
GAAACCGTGGGAAACCTTCTGGAGGCCATCGAGGATATGTACGAAGACGAGGTCACGGTCGCCCTGGATGGCACCGGTAAAATCGTGATTACAGATACGCAGACAGGGGACAGTAAGCTTTCCTTTTCTATTGATACTACGGAGCTTGGCGATTTGGATTTCGGAGCGGTCAGCACTACGACCGAAGGCCGTTACGCCATGACCATTACAGCATCCAAGACGGTTGGGAACGAGCTTCTCCTGACCCACAACACCTATGGAACCGGGCAGCAGGCTGCTACGATGTCCGATGGCGGTGACGCCCTGGGATTAAATACTGCCACAAAGGTCTGGGGCAAAAACGTTGCCGGGACTATAAATGGCTTGGCCGCCACCGGCAGGGGTCAAAACCTGTCGCTGGACAGTGACGGAAATAACGCAGACGGACTGTCTATAAGTTATACGGGCACAAGCACCATAGCCGAAACAACCTTTACGCTTACCCTTGGGATGGGGGAGTTGCTGGATCGCAGGCTTGGCTTTATTACCAATACCTCTGACGGATATGTTACATACAAGAAAACGTCCATTGGAAACAGCATCGACGGTTTTAAAACTCAGATCGAGCAGATGGAAGCAAGCCTGAACCGCAAAATGGAGGTAATGATCAACAGGTTTGTGGCCATGGAATTGTCCCTGCGCAAGATACAGAACCAGAGTCAATGGCTTGCGGCTCAGATCAGCGCTTCATATTCCGGATGGGTGTAGTGTTGTAGAACAGTCTGGACATTAAATTAATTAAAGGAGATCTTTCAAATGTACCAAAACGGTATTCGGTCCTATCAGAAGACAAACGTGACGACGGCAGACCCTAAACGATTGGTGCTGATGTGTTATGAAGGGGCCATCAGTAACCTGAAAATTGCAAGGGAAAAATATGCTTTCAAAGAATACGAAGCAAAAGCAAAAGCAGTTCAAAAGGCGCAGGAGATTCTAACCCTGCTGCTGCAAAGCCTCGATTTCGAAAAGGGGGGCAAGATAGCCGTGAGTCTGGAAGCCCTTTACAATTATATGTTACGCCGTTTAATTGATGGAGATATAAAGAAAGATACAAAAATCATAGACGAAGTAATTTATCTTCTTGAAGAACTCGAATCAGCATGGAAGGAGATCTTCCGTACCTCTGAAAACGCCGGCTTTATCAGTGACACCGGTCAGGAAAAACAGGCGGAAGCAGCCGGAGACTATTAAGATGAATAGAGACAATATGCAGGCATGTGATCTCTTAGCTCTTTTAGAGGGAAAACTGGACGCGTTCAAGGCCTTTTTGTCAGCTACGGCGCTGCTGAAGGATGCTGCCGATCTTCAGGAGACGGAAAAGATCGAGACGCTTATATTGAAGCGCGAAAACTGCATAAAAGTTATCGAAGGGATTGACGGTCGGATAAACAGGATCGGAAATTCCATATCGGCTTTACCCAATGAAGCAGTAGAAAGAATAAGAACACTCGCAAAAGCCATCGATGATACCGCCGCGGAAACGGCGCATCTGAATAAAGAATTTGAGACGATGTTTATGTTTCGGCATAACGACTTAAAAGACATGCTGTCAAAGATCCGTCACAGCCGAAATGGCGTAAAGAACTATGCGATCGGTGCCTATGGAGGAAACCAGCCCAGGTTTCTTGATATTAAATCATAAAACATCATCACCTCGCCGCAAAAAATTCGCTTAATCCAACCCGCAATGATGATAGGTGGATTCGTTAATTGGATGATTCGTTAATTGGTTGATCAGATGAATTAACGAATTATATATAACGAATCAACAAATTGACAAATTATCCAATCAACAAAATCGAAAAGTGTAAACTATCACCGTAACCTCTCAATAAGTCCGGGCAAATTACACGATACAAGACTCGCCCACTGATAATAAAATGTAAGAATATCTGAAACTCGCATCTAATTGAGCCTAAAGAAAAAACAGTGGCCAATCCTTTTAATACATATTGGCTAAGCGATAGATCATATGTTTTAAAGATAAATTTTCTTATGCGCTGTTTTTTCTCAAAGCTCACTAAAATGCTTAAACAGTCAGCTATTTTACATTTTATCACCAGCGGACTCGTCTTTTTTATCTTTAGCCGAACTTTTTGAGAAGTTACTTGAAGGCTTGGTAACGGTTTAACTTTTATGAGCAATATTTTTAAAAAAATTGAAAGAATTATGACCAGTAAAAATAAAGCTGGTCTTATTTCTTTCGAGTCTTTTTTATTCATACTATCTCTTATTTACGGCGGCGCTGTTAAAATCAGAGGATTCTTTTATGATAAAGATTTATTATGGCCCAAAAAACTTCCCTGTGTAGTAATATCAATTGGGAATATCACAGTCGGAGGCACAGGAAAGACTCCAATGACTATATATGTCGCAAATCTGGTAAAACGTATGGGCTATAAAGTGGTAGTAATCAGCA